>NZ_CP157575.1:1442500-1722500 GCF_051628905.1 Asaia sp. BMEF1
GTAAAGATTGGTTTTCAGAGATTACGGTGCTGACCTCGGCGATCGCATCCGCAAGTATCTGCTTATCGCCCCCTGCTTCACCGTAGAGGTGCAGTACGGAATGGAGCGCCTCGATCTCGCGGGTCTTCTCTTCCAGAAGAGCTGCAACAGATTCGGGGCGGCCCGCACGTAGGAACGCGTTTTCAGCTTCGAGCGTCACTTTGAGCTTTGAGATGGCGCGAAGGACCTGCCGAGCGATCTTATCGGGATTGTCGCTCACGATGATGCCTTCTCCTGCATGGCCAGTATCTGACGATACACGCTATCCGCAATGCCGACGCCACCGCCTTTGGCTATTTCCTTGCCCATTTCGAGCACTTGCAGGGAGCGAAACTGCTTTTCCGCCGCGCCACCGCCGAATGCATTGTCAGAGGTGTCGACCGTATCGAACATGGGCTGCAGCAATTCACCGAGCGTGACGCCTTCGAACGACATGGCGGTCTCGCGCGCCTTATCCGCCCGGGCCTGATTAGCCGCGCTCTGGGCAGCTTCCCTCGCGGAAGAAACTGCTCCCAGAGCGACAGAAGTATCACTCATGATCTTATCGAACCTCCAGGTCGGCTTGCAGCGCGCCGTCCGCTTTGATGGCCTGTAGAATACTGATCATATCCCGCGGCCCCATACCGAGGGCGTTCAGACCCGAAACGAGGCTGGCAAGGGTTGGCCCCTCACGCAGAATACCCAGACGATGAGAACTGTCCGTGCTGGCATCGATCTGTGTTCTCGGCACGATCGCTGTCGTTCCGTTAGAGAAGGGAGCAGGCTGTGCTATAAGCGGTGTCTCGGTAACCTGGATAGTCAGGTTACCCTGAGCGATCGCTACGGTGCTGATACGCACGTTATCGCCCATCACGATCGTACCACTCGCCTCATCGACAATAACCTTGGCCATCGTGTCTGGCTCAACCATCAGATCGCCTATCCTGAACAGAAGGGAAGGCGCATCGCGACCGGCCATATTCACCGCGATAGTTCGCGGGTCGTCCATTCTTGCAATACCCCGCCCCAATGAGCGGTTGATGACCGTGACGATACGGTTAGCCGTTGTAAAATTCGGATTACGCAGAGAAAGATGGATAACGCCCCCGTTGCCGAGTACCACTGGCACTTCTCTTTCGACCACAGCCCCGTTGGCAATATGTCCTGTCGTGGGGATGTTACGGGTTGCCGAAGCCGCGGCGCCACCCACCGCAAAAGCGTTTGTCACAAGAGATCCCTGCGCGACGGCATAGACTTCTCCATCGGCCGCCTGAAGAGGCGTTACCAGCAGGGTACCGCCTGCAAGATCGCGCGAGTCACCAACGGCCGAAACCGTCACGTCGATCCGCCCGCCCCCATGGGAAAAAGGAGGAAGGGTTGCTGTAACCATCACGGCTGCAACGTCGTGAGTCTGAAGCTGCACCTCGCGGTCACGAATATTAACGCCGAGACGGTTGAGCATACTGATCAATGTCTCGCGTGTGAAAATAGTATTTGTCAGGCGATCGCCGGTGCCTCGCAGGCCGACGACCAGCCCGTAGCCGACAAGCTGGTTGTCTCGCACACCTTCATAATCGACGATATCCTTCACCCTTACAGCGGTAGCGCACGAGGGCGGAGCATATCCCATCAACGGCAGGGCCACCGTAAGGAATGCCGCTAGTCCGAGCCAACGCTTCGTCAAGATGTTTCCCATCAATTCTGTCGTTATTAAAATCCGGATCGCCGCGCCAGTCAGCCGGACGCCACGCCTGATTAACAATTAATTCTCTACAATTGGATAATCTTGAAAAGCGTCACACAGGAATGGCTGCAGAAGCGATCATGCTAGAAACTTACGATACGGACCTGCAACTTTCAACTCTTTCGGCAACAGGTTCAGGGAGGGCTGCGCGTATTTTCATGCAAGATGGCTTTCACGGACACACGATACAGATTGTCAAATCGGGGCACGTTCCTGTAACGATGCGCGGCAGGGTGACCGAAAGGGCCCCGAGTTTTCGCCCGGCAAAAGCATTCGCTGCAATTGCCGATTTCTCCGACCGTGACGACGCGGGATCTCATTTTCTGATTGCCATCGGAATCATGCGATTTTTTTCAATTGCCCGATATCTGAGCCTTTCCCTCTCGCTCGTGCCTGCAACCGCACTGGCTCAGGGCACGGAATCGGAACGCTGTCACGAGGCTGCAAGCCAGGCAGAGCGCGCTTATCGCATTCCCGACGGTTTTCTTTACGCGATCAGTCGAGTCGAGAGCGGCAAGACAGAGGCAGATGGTCGACTGGCAGCCTGGCCCTGGACAATCATGGCCAACGGCACGGGGCATTATTATTCGTCAAAAGCCGAGGCCGTCACAGCAGCGGCGGAGTTCAGGAGCCAGGGCGTCACGTCGATTGACGTCGGCTGCATGCAGGTCAACCTGCAGCAGCATCCCGACGCGTTCCCTTCTCTCGAACAGGCCTTTGATCCTGTAACAAATGCCCTCTACGCAGGGCGCTTCCTCATCCAGATGCATGATAAAATGGGTAGTTGGCCTCGTGCTGCGGCGGCATATCACTCCCAGACGCCGGGCATCGGCGCGCCCTATCAATGGAAAGTCCTCGAAACCTGGGCCATTCCGGAAGATGAGCGCGTGCGCGCGCCTGCCGCAAGCAGGCATGCAACACCAGCATCTGGCCACGCCCCCACGGAAAAGGCCGATCAGACTATCATGATGGCAGAGGGCTCGACATCTGGAGCGCCCATGGTGAAAAATTTTCATCCCTTCACCGGGTTCTCTCATTTTACTCAGCCGCTGGTACACCGCTCGGGTATGAGCGGTATGAAGGGCCGTGGGCTTGCTTCCTACCGCAGCATGCCGACAGCCCTAGCCCGACCTACAGGTTGACCCGCTCGATTGGCTCTACCTCGCCTGCCACGTATCGACCCAGAGATTCAGCGCCTTTCCGACCTCTTTCAGGACCGGAGCGAAGGAGCGTTCTTGCGAACGAAAAAGACGCATCGTCGGATACCAGGGACTACGCTGCCCAGAATCTCCCCAACGCCAACAGGCATCCCATCGGCTGATCAGCCAGACGGGGCGTCCCAGAGCGCCAGCGAGATGGGCGGGAGACGTATCGACAGAAATCACCAGATCGAGCGTCTGCATTATGGCAGCCGTGTCAGCCAGATCCGTTACCTCATCCATCGGGTCGCAGATCTCCTGTCCATTCCACCCACGCAGGCCATCGCGCGAAGGGCCGAATTGCAGACTGATCAGCGACGCCTCGACGGGAAGCAACGCGGCAGCCAGCTCCTTGAAATCGATGGACCGACGCATATCCGCCAGCGCGAATTCCGAGCGGGAACGACGTTCGCCAGCCCAGACCAAACCTATACGTGGCCTCCTATGTGGCAGAGACTCGCTCATTTTTTCTACATCTGCTGCATCGGTGTGGAGATACGGCACATTCACCGGAATCTTCTGCACCGAATCCACACCCGTTACGTAGGGCAAATCGGGAATAGGCGCGACATAATCGAAATCGTCGGTTGGCGAGATAGCGTCGGGCTCGACCACCGTCAGGGTTTGGAAGGAAGCACGCAAAAGGCGAACGAGACTTCTCGGGACGTGTACAGTGACATGCGCCCCGCGCTCAACAAGGCTCGGGGCATGGCGGATAAATTGTAACGTGTCGCCGAGCCCCTGCTCCTGGAAAAGCAATACGCGTTTACCCGCGAGGCTGACGCCCGGGCGAAGCCGTGGCAGCTCACGCAGCCAGCCTTGCTGCTGGCTTATCTGCAGCGCACGCTCGAAATAGACCGGCCAGCCTCGTTCGAATTGTCCAGCCTTGATCAGCGTGCAGGCATATCCGAAAACAATCTCCTGGCGATCAGGGCTGATCTGCAACGCTTTTTCGTAGCAGCCTAGCGCCTCCCTGGATCGGTTAAGCCTCTCCAGGGCGCATCCGGCGTTATTCAGCAGCGAAGCACTGACATCTCCCCCGTTGAGAAGAGACATCGCAACATTCAGCGCCTCGGCTGGATAACCAACCTCCAGCAGCGACATCGAGACGAATTCGCCGATTTCTGTTCTCTGCTCGGCATGACGTGCCATCAACTCCGCAAATTTCGCACAGCCTCCTGCGAGATCGCCCTTGATGACAAGAAGATGTGCGAGGAACGAGTGCGCGGCCACGTTTTCGGGCTGCATACGCAACACATTCCGCAAAAGCACCTCTACAATATCGTAACGGGTCGTATATCGCAGGATAAGTGAGGCACCCGCCATGGAGAGCGCCCACTCGTCCTGATGCAACGAGACTGTTTCCAGCACACGCTGGAGACCCGCAATCCCTTTCTCTTCGATGAAAAACGCTTCGCAAGACCTTGAGAAGCGTTTCGGATCGGGAGGTGAACCTGGTATTTTCCACCATGTCTCTTCACCGGATGCCAGTATATTTTCGGCTTGCGACGGCTCATATTCACCCTGGTTCAAGCTGCCTGCATCCTGACTCATATCGTCATCCACCACGTTGAAAATTCATCGATCGCAAGCAGGTCCCTACACGAACCGCGCTTAATATCTTGCTTCACCCCGAAACTCGGGATACCTCTGACTTGAAATTCGCGCATCGGCCGAAGCGCAAACGCCCCAGTCATATATAAAATAATCCTGCTGACAGCGTCGACAGCCCTTCAAGGCGCGCCTCCAGCCCAGGAGAGGGAAACGGACATCGTGGACACCGCGAAAGGCTCCTCCGGGGCGGGCACTCCCAAGCCATATCCCGGCAAAGCTGTCACGACCAAGCTTTTTTCCGGCCTTTCCAGTCAGGTCGCCCGCGCTTCGGATTCACTTCGAAGCGGCAACTACAAAACATCCTGGCGCGCTGCGATACCGGGAACCGACGTAGGGCTCGCGATTGGCGTACTTCTGCTCCTCTCGATCCTGATCATTCCGCTTCCGACTTTTATCCTGGATCTGGGTCTCTCGCTCTCGATCACGTCGTCGGTGCTCGTACTGATGGTGTCTCTGTTTCTGGAGCGCCCAATTGAATTCACGTCGTTTCCAACTCTTCTGCTGCTCACGACGCTTTTGCGCCTCTCGCTGGAGATTGCGACCACACGTCTCATTCTGAGCCATGGCAGCGAGGGGACGTACGCAGCAGGCCACGTCGTCGCGGCTTTCGGTGGTTTTCTGATGGGAGGCGATGTCGTGATTGGCGGTATTGTCTTCAGTATCCTGCTCGTCGTGAATTTCATGGTCATCACGAAGGGCTCCGGTCGTATCGCCGAAGTTGCCGCACGCTTCTTTCTCGACTCGATGCCAGGCAAACAGATGGCTATCGACGCGGAGCTCTCTTCTGGCGCCATCAACGATCGCGCAGCCAGGCTCCGTCGCAAGGAGCTTGAGGATGAGAGTTCTTTCTACGGCGCGATGGACGGCGCGGCGAAATTCGTGCGTGGCGATGCGATTGCAGCACTGATCATTACAGCGATCAACATTGTAGGCGGGCTTGCCATCGGGGTGCTTCGCCATGGCATGCCCATCGCAGATGCGGCCAGCACATTCACCACTCTGACTGTCGGCGATGGACTGGTTTCGCAGATACCTGCCCTCCTCGTCTCAACTGCTTCAGGCATTGTCGTCACAAAAGGCGGCACGGCAGGCTCTGCCGATGTCACGCTCGTGCGACAGCTTGGCGGCAATCCGAAGCCCATGGCCATGGCGGCCATACTCTCGGCCAGCTTCGCCCTGATGCCGGGTCTGCCGGCTTTTCCCTTCCTCGCGATAGCCGGGCTGGCGGGCGCGGCAGCATGGTGGCGCTGGAAAGTCCCGGCCACTGATCCCAGCGAAGACGCCGTGAGCGAAGCAACTCCCCAGCCCAGCACAACGCCGATTTCCGAAGTCCTCAAGCTCGACCTGCTAAGGCTTGAACTCGGTTTTGGCCTTTTGCCGATGACCAATGGCGACAACGCACAGCTCACCGAGCAGATCAAGGCACTCAGGCGCACGATTGCCTCGGAGATGGGTTTCATCACACCGCCAATCCGGATTCAGGACAACATACTCCTTCCCTCGGAACGATACGTCATCAAGCTCAAGGAAATCACCATAGGCTCCGGCGAGGTGAGACCCGGCCGCCTGATGGCCATGACACCCTCCGGCGGCGTACCGGATCTCGAGGGCGAACGAACCACAGAGCCTGCCTTCGGCTTGCCCGCAGTCTGGATCGCACCGGCACTCAAACCCGTCGCCGTCGCCCTGAAATGCACCGTGGTCGACCCTGCCAGTGTTCTCGTCACGCATCTGAGCGAGCTGGTACGGCAAAACCTGCCCGACCTTCTGACCTATGTCGCGACCCAGACCCTGCTCGACGAACTCCCAAGAGAGCAGCAGAAGCTGGTCAGCGATCTCATTCCCTCGCAAGTCACGCTCAGCACGCTCCAACGTGTCCTGCAATCCCTTCTCGCAGAACGGGTATCGATCCGAGATCTGCCGACAATTCTCGAGAGCATACAGGAGGGAAGCGGCCTCGGATTGCGTGGTATTCAGGCGCTGACGGGCCATGTCCGTATTCGTCTGTCAAGACAGATCTGTAGCGGTCTCGAAGGGGCGGGCGGTTATATTCCAATGATCACGCTTTCGCCCGAATGGGAAAACGATTTCGCCACTCATATCGCGGGACAAGGTGACGAGAGGCGGCTGGCCATGCCACCCTCAATGCTGAACCGCTTTGTCATTAAGCTGCGCGACGCTTTCAACTCGATATCGAACAGTGGCGAGGTTCCGGTGATTGTCGTCTCCTCGACGGTCAGGGATCCGATGCGCTCGATCGTCGAGCGTATACGACCCGCTGTGCCTGTGCTTTCACAGGCAGAAATATACCCCCGCGCACGTATCAAGACGATAGAAACGATCACCTGAACCGCGCTTCCGCTCAGCCACAAGAGGGGCTTACCGAGGCTATTCCGTCCCCCGGAAACCTCTTGGTAACCATCTCGCCCTATCCTAAGGAGCGTTGAACCAACTCTGACGTATGCAGGCCGGAGGGGCTTGCAATCTTAGTGCTTTTTTTTGCGCATCAGAGCACAAAGCCATTGGTCCCACAGGCAAGCCTGACACATGCGGCAGTTCCAGCCGCGCTGGGGAACGGGCAGAAATTCGAGGATAAGTCGCATGGCCATCACGAACGTCTCTCCCGTAGCGAGCTATCTGTCGGCCATGAAGGACGAGGATCTGGCGGCATCCAACTACGCGAAGTCTGATGTCGCCACGAAACAGGCGGTCGCTGCCTTCGAGAAGAAGGCCCCTGCAATCACCTCTGCCGATGGCCTGCTGAAGGATTATTCCTCGCTTCAAGTTGTTTTGGGCGCTTTCGGCATGAGTACCTACAGCAATGCAACCGCGCTCATCAAAGATCTCCTGACTCAGGATCCAAGCTCAAGCACGTCTCTGGCGCGCACCTCGCAAAATGCCACGTGGCTCGCATTTGCCGATGCTTTCAAGGTATGGGGGCAGAACAAGGGTTCCACATCTCAAACGACGTTCATAGCTGGAGCCGCATCGACTGCGCTGAGCACGACCTATACGCCCACGACGACCGTTAGCATGGCCGCGACGCTCCCCTCCGCCAGCGCGACAGGGCAAGCTTATATTTCGCCCAGCGTTACGGCTTATGACGGCCTCGCCGCCCCCCATCAGGTAGCGCTCAAATGGCTCCAGAGCAGCTCCGACCCGCTGAGCTGGAGCGTTTCTGCCTTCGATGCAGACGGCAACGCCTTGGTCGACAACAACGCATTCCAGGTTAAGTTCAACCAGAATGGCACACTGGCCTCAGCGACCAACACGCTCACCGGCGCCTCTATCGCTACTAGCACTTCTGGCACCCTCGCCTTGCCCATCACGCTGAACGACGCTGCAGGCAACAGCCAGGCCATCTCGATTTCTCTCGGAAAGCCTGGCGGCGCCGACGGCGTCACCATGGCCGGCAACAGCTATCAGTCAAGCAGTACCAGCCAGGCCGTCAGTCTGCAGAATACCGATTCGTCCAGCACCTCCCTGACGATGCCCTCGGCGACACTCGGAACACTGGGCGGCACCGGTCAGACTTACGTCACGGCCCCCTTCGACCCCAACCAGGCCTCGGATGACAAAAACAATGTGACGCTCGGGCGTACGTATCTTTCGGTCAAATGGTCGCAGGACACCAGTTCGCCGGACACCTGGAATGCCTATGTCATCGATCCCTATGGCTCGAATGTAAGCAGCACACTTGTTTCGGTCGGGTTCGACGCATCTGGCAACCTGCTTCAGGTAAACGGGCAGTATTCGCACGACCTACCCGCACTCAAGGCAACCGTTAACGGCGTGCAGTATTCAGTTGCATTGCAGCCCCCCAATCTCTCGACCAGCGCCAAAGCGACACAGACGGTTCTGACGACAGACAGCACTGTTGCCAGTACGCTGAACGGGGTTTCTGTCAATCAGATTGTCTCGGATTATGAAAAACAGCAATTCGAGAAGAGCGATGACAATGCGGATAACGGCGTCGGAAACGCCCTCTACTTTACCCGCAAGATGGCCAGCGTTACCTCGATGAATCAGCTGATGTCGGATGGCACCTTGCTGAAAGTGGTCGAAACAGTCTCGGGCTTCGACCCCTCCACCTTTGGTGCGCTCGACTATGCCCAGCAGCTACGCATGCTGTCGAGCAAGGTCGATTTCAGCAAGCTGAAAACGCCTGAGCAGATACAGAAATATGCCGAACAATATCTGACAATGCTTCAGGTGAACCCACAGCCCGTCGATGATCCTGCGAACATGCTCGATCTGTTTGGCGGCGATACCTCAAAATCCGGAATTCTTGCGTTGTTCGACGATAACAGCTCGTCCACTTCTGCCAGCCTCTATTCCGCTCTGTTTTGAGCCAGAGCATGTTCACTGACGTGGCGGATCCGGCCAGTTCGCTCGCGGAGCTGAAGCACGTTCTCGGCGCCATCGCGCAAGGTGTGCGTGTGCCCCTTGACGAATTGCCGGTAGCGACGCTTGAGGGCCGCGTTACAGGGGTAATCGGGTTGTCCGTCACGCTGACGGGGTTGAGCCAGTTCACCGGGATCGGTGATCGTGTTGCACTTCTGGGGCTGGATGGCAGACAGACCGAAGCCGAAATCATCGGCTTTCGCGGGGAAAATGCCATAGCGATGCCTTTCGGGGCGCTGGATGGACTGGGAGCCGGATGCCGCGCGCTTTTCCGCCTTCATGCTTCAGGTCACCGCCAGCTCAAAACAGGGGCTTCCCTCACGCTCAATGACGGTCTCATCGGACGCGTCATCGATCCGATGGGTCGGCCGATCGACGGAAAAACCGCTTTTTCCCCAAACGGTAAATCCTGCAATCTCCGGGCCAAGCCCCCAGAAGCCGCCTTACGCGCCAGGCTGGGTCCTCGCCTGACACTCGGGGTCAGCGCACTCGATCTCTTTGCAACCTGTCGCGAAGGTCAAAGGCTGGGACTTTTCGCCGGGTCGGGCGTAGGAAAATCCACGCTGATGGGCATGCTGGCCCGCAACAGCGATTGCGACATCGCCGTCATTGCCTTGGTTGGCGAACGTGGCCGAGAGGTCAGGGAATTTCTCGAAGACGATCTTGGCCCTGAAGGATTGGCAAAAG
Source organism: Asaia sp. BMEF1 (assembly GCF_051628905.1). Lineage (GTDB taxonomy): Bacteria > Pseudomonadota > Alphaproteobacteria > Acetobacterales > Acetobacteraceae > Asaia. Next base: position 1,452,167 of record NZ_CP157575.1, read on the forward strand.
CCGTAATCATCGTCGCCACCTCAGATTCGCCGCCGCTGATGCGGCGCGAAGCGGCGTATACTGCAACGACGATAGCAGAATATTTCAGAGATCAGGGCAAATCCGTCCTGCTACTCATGGATAGCGTGACGCGATTTTGTCATGCGCTACGCGAGATCGGCCTTTCATCGGGCGAGCCTCCTGCCACACGCGGCTATCCTCCCAGCGTTTTCGCCGAATTGCCGCGTCTGCTCGAACGGGCAGGTCCCGGTCTGCCGCTTATAGACCGACCGGCTGGACAGATCACAGCCATCTACTCGGTTCTGGTAGAAGGCGATGATCATAACGAACCTGTCGCCGACGCCGTGCGCGGCATCCTTGATGGGCACGTCGTCATGGACCGTCGTATCGCCGAGGCGGGACGCTATCCGGCTATCAACGTGCTGCGCTCGCTCTCTCGCACCGCATCGCAGTGCAACACGGCGCAGGACATGCAACTGATCCAGGAGGCGCGTGCCGTGCTTGCGACATGGGAAGACATACAGGATGTCGTGCAGCTGGGTGCGTATCGGGAGGGTAATGACGCGCGATCCGATATGGCCGTGCGACTGGCTCCGCAGATCGAAGATCTCTTGCGGCAGACACGCGCAGAACAACGCACACTGGGCGATAGTTTCACGGCCCTTCGCAATCTGCTCTCATCACAAGGTCTGGCTGTATGACACGACGTACGCGCGCTTTGCTCTGCCTGATTAAAATTCAGGACGCCGAAAAATCTCACGCAAAAAAAAATCTCGTCATGGCGCGCGAGTTGGAACGACAGGCTTCGCATGAGGTCTCCTCGGCAGAAACCACCATGTCTCAGGAGAGAGCTATAACCGAGCAGGGCCAGACCGAACTCGACGATTTCAGACGATGGTTCCCAATCGGGCTTGGCGCGATCGACCAGGCGCGTGAAATCCTCGATCAGGCGGCTCTCTCTGCCGAGACAGCGCGGACAAATGCACTCCGCGCCACATTGCGCCACAAAGCGACGCAAGACGTCTTTCAGCGTCGAGCAAAAGAGCGTAATGATTCAGTGCTTCGTCGTGAGCACGCCGAACTCGACGAACTGGCGCGACGCCATGCGCTCAACGAAACATTTACGTATTGAAACTAATAAACCCGTCAGCCTCTTGAACCCGGCTTTCGGCAGAGCCCTTTAGCGATTTTCTTCAGCCTGACGGCTGCAATTCCATATCTCAATAGCGATCAGGACCATTATGCAAGAGCCAGACAACCAGACCGCGAAGATATTTATTGCCACCCCCTGCTTCGGCGGCATGGTGACGCAGGAATATATGGAATCGATTATTGCCTGCACGAGCATTATTCGCGTTCCAATGACGCTTTCTCTTCTTGGCGACGATGCGATGATAAGCCGCGCGCGCAACACGCTCGTGCATCAATTCTACACTCGATCCGACGCCAGCCATATTCTGTTCGTCGATGCCGATATCGGCTTTCCCGCTGAAGCACCTGCTCGATTGCTGGCCGCCGGGAAAGACGTCATTGCCGGTCTCTATCCCATCAAGGAGCGGTTCTGGGACAAGGGCACCCAGGAAAACCTCAATCGGGGGGAAGCCATGGAGACAGCCTCCCTGCGATATGTCGGCGAGACCGACGAAATGCACGCAAGCTGGGAAAAAGGTCCCCTCCTGCCAACGCATTATGCGGGTACGGGCTTCATGATGATCAGCCGCAAGGCGATCGCGGCGATGATAAAACATCATCCTGAAACTGCCTACCGTCGCATCGATGCCGCAAATGGCGATCAGGGCAGTGTCTGCCATGCCCTGTTCGACGGAAGCATCGACCAGGAGACAGGCACTTATCTGAGTGAAGATTTCACGTTCTGCAAGCGCTGGCGCGATCTCGGCGGAGAAGTCTGGCTCGACACGTCGATTGCATTGACCCATGCGGGCCGCGCTTCGTTCAGCGGCACGCCCGCTTCACGACTCGGCATGCTGCACCTCAAAGGCTCCTGATCGACCTGACGACTGCTTATGGCCAAGAAAAACAAACCATCCGTAATTATCCGCCGCCAAAGCGGCGGCGATCACGAGGCTCATCACGGTGGTGCCTGGAAGATCGCCTATGCGGATTTCATGACCGCCATGATGGCGTTTTTCCTGGTCATGTGGCTTTTGAACGCGACGACTGACGAACAGCGACGCGGCATCGCGCAGTATTTCAACCCACTCGCCGATGAGAAATCGGCGGTTCCTCCCAGCAAGCCCATCGATGGTTTGCCGGCTCCGACAAACGGAGGCAGCAGCTTCGACAGGCTGGAAGAGGACGAACATCTCGACACGACGGGTCCGGTTCCCGTGCCCTATAAGGGTCACGGGGCCTCTACGCCGATCGACAGTGTTCCCACGCCCAGACCGGACAAACGAACCATGCCACAACAAGGCGGCACAGCTGCCATCGTGCCTATCGGTGGCCCGATGAGCGGATCGGCGAAGCAGAACGGCGTCATCGGTTCTGACGCCGCTTTCGCTGAGCAGGCTACCTTGCGCGAAATGGCGGAAAACATCGAGAAATCGATCCAGACCGATCCGCAGATGGCGCCACACGAGGACAATTTCAGAGTTTCTTACGGGCGTGACGAAATCAGGATTGAATTACACGACACGGATAATGTGCCGATGTTCGATCTGGGTGCGTCTACGCCCAACAAGTTGGGGCGTACCATGCTAGGTGAGATCGCCAAATGGCTTGCGCCCATGCCGGAACAGATTTCCGTTGTCGGCTATACGGATGCCGCCCCCTTCAAGGGCAAAATCAGTAGCGCCATGTCAAACTGGACGTTGTCGGCCATGCGTGCCGACCGCGCCCGAGAGGTTCTTGTCACGGCCGGCTATCCCGACACCAGGATCAAGGATGTCACGGGAGGGGCGGACCGTGCGTTGGCGGACGAGGAAAATCCCGCATCGGCCGCGAACAGGCGGGTCGTCATCGTCATGCACAGACTTCACCCTTTCGCTGCCGATTCGGCTGCGCCTGCAACACCACCTTCCTCTCTTGGTGCAGCGGCGCAACCAGTCGTGGAAAAGGTCACGAAAACGAAATAAGAAAGAATTATCATTCATGCGATCGGCGCCTCGTCAGTCGGAATTTCCTGCCAGCCGTCGGCGCGCAAATCGCTACCATGACGCTTATGATACGCCATTTAAGATAGAAACGGACATTGCCAGATGCTTTTCCTCGGAGGGCTCGTTTTTTCCCTACTCTGCGTGTTCGGATCTTTCGCCGCTTCCGGCGGCGTTCTCGGACCGCTTCTTGCGTCCATGCCCTTCGAACTCCTGACCATTCTGGGATCGGCTCTCGGCATATTCGTCATGTCGAACTCGTTCGATGCTCTCAAGGAATTGCCCCATAATTTCAAACTCGTTCTCAAGGGGCCTCAGCATGACAAGGCGTCCTATATAGGTCTCCTTGTCATCCTCTTCCGCCTGACCCGGCTCGCGAGCTCGAAGGGTTCGATGGCCCTAGAGGAACATGTCGAAAATCCCGAAGAGAGCTCGATTTTCGCCCTATCCCCACAGGTCAGAGATGATGAGGAAACGCGCAACCTGATCTGCGATTATCTACGCTTGGTCAGCCTGAATCTTGAAGACGCCTATCAACTCGACGAAGTCATGGGGCGAGAGCTCAACAAGAACGAAGCTGAAAAACTGCATATTTCGGAAAGCCTGACCGGCATTGCCGACGCTCTGCCAGCTCTCGGCATCGTAGCGGCGGTTCTGGGTGTAATCAAAACCATGGCGTCAATCAGCAAGCCTCCCGCGATCCTCGGTGAAATGATTTCGGGCGCGTTGGTCGGCACCTTCCTCGGCGTGCTGTTGTCTTACGGGGTTGTCGCGCCACTCGCATCGCGTATGAAATCGGTCATCTTGCAGGACGGGCGATACCAGAGCATCGTAAAGACCGTTCTGGTTGCGCATTTGCAGGGAAATCCGCCACAGGTCAGTGCCGAAATCGGCCGAAAGGATATTCCTCCCCTTTTTATGCCAACCTTTTTCGAGCTGGATGTGGCATTATCCGAAGCGCAGACAGCGGGCTGAACATGAGCCGATCGCCGCATCCTGAGGACGTTAAATGAGAGTTCCCGCCAACCTGTCGTTTCCCGACAGTGCCAAAAAGAGCCGGGCCACGCCAGGGATGGCCTCTCTCGACCTGGTCGGGACCGGATTCGTCAAAACCAGTCAGGCCAGCATCGGAGCTGGCAAGAGCGGGGCATTCAGTGCGCAACTAAACTCTGCAAGCGCGAAGCAGAAACAGGGCACCATAAAAGCGGCTCCAACCTCAGCGACGACCGTGTTCAGTGCGCCAGACGAAGACCACGATAGCTTCCGGGTTTTATCAACGAGCCTCTCTGTCGCCTCGCCCACACCAATCTCAGGCACAACCCAGAAAAACGCCACCACGACATCGTCGCGCGATGAAGATGCGGACGCGCCAAGCGATTCTGCAACTGCCTCAGGAATGCAGTCATCGAGCTTTGTTTTTCTTTCGGCCGATACGATGGCAGCCCTGCTGCTTTCTGCCTCACCTCAGGAAGTGAACCCTGCACACGCGTCAGCTTCGTCCGAAGCTATGCAAAGCGCCGTCTCGGGTGAGTTTTCCCGCGTTCAGGCTGGAGCTTCGGTCGCCTTCTGGCACGACGAATCAGGCGGGCTGATCTCGACTCCAAAAGAAAACGGACCTTCTTCGTCTGCTACCATCTCAGACGTGCTGCCAGGCAATCAGAACGCCACAGGAGGCCGTGACGTCTTGGCGCCTTCGTCATCAATAACATTCCAGTCGGGATCGGAAGCGTCTCAAGCCGTCACCGTTTCGGATCCCAACAGAGGCTCGTCACCTGCTTTCTTCGCTCCCAATGGGGCGACGATCACGAATGTCGCGTTGAGCAAGGGGGCCTCCGCACTGAGCGTAAGCTCTCCGGAAACCGACTGGTCTGCGCTACAGGACCCGAACGCGCGCGACACGCCGCTCTCGCCCGAAACGATGCCTGCTCCTGAGCTCTCACGCTCTCCGGAGGGCAGGCAACCAGCCCTGCTGACTGACGGTTCCTCCGAAGCAACGCAAGCCGCTCTGCCCCAGCCGGCAACAACTGGCGACCTCGTGCGGCAACAGGCTACAACGTTGCGCCCATCGGGAACGTCCGCTCAGTCTACCCAAGGCAGCGAGCCGAGTACTAACGCTTTCAATGACCAAACTATTCGACAACGAGACCAGACATCCGTGACGGGAAGGGACGCCGTCGGAATGAGTATGACGACGGCGAGCGGACCGGACCGTTCCCCTTTGATGACGACGAATTCGGATGCGGGGCAACCACCTGCCGCAACGCAAACGCCCGATCTGCAGAAAACTCTGGTTGCAAAGGGTGACAGCATGGTCGCCCTCGAAAGCAGCGCGCCTCATACTCCCGCTTCCGCTACGCAACCCGTACAGACGGACGCGTCGATAAGTGGGAATGCGGCGCCCGGAATAGCGCATGACACGCCACCGCAGGGGAGTGGGTCTTCAGCCGAAGACGAGAAATCTGGCCGCAAGCTGGCGGAAAAGGCTGATGCGTCATCGTTAGCCACGTCGATATCAGGGCAGTCAGGGTTCCATACGCTTGTAACGAACCAGAATACGAAAAATACGACGACCGCCTCTGATGAAAGCGGAGCCGGAAATCAAGCTCACGTCTCGCAAGATACCTCCGAGGCGCAGATCGCCACCGTTTCCGGCATCTCAAACACGCTCTCAATGACTGTGCAAACCGAAGACAATACACCCGTGCGCCTCGTTTTTGAGGGAGAGGGAGGTCTTGCAACGCGTATCACTCTGCAAAGCGACGATACCTCTACTGCGCAGCATCTCGCGAGCAACAAAAAAGACCTCCTGACTGCCCTCAGCGCCGCTGGAATCGATACGAGCGCGATGAAGCTCGACATCGTTACGACGTCCACCAATACAGGGGATTCCCACAAGGAAAGTCAGCCGGGAAATTCCTCTACCGGGTCCGATTTTTCCGGGACGTTTATGGGCGGCAATTCCCAACAAAACCAGCCGGGCAGTGACACGGGCGCCAGACCTTGGGCTCTGGATCGATCGTCCAACAACTCCGAGATATCGGCTCTGCGTCACCGCTCCCCCTCCGAGGCAATAACGCCCGCAGGTCGACTCAACATCACCGCCTGACTTTAGCAATCGCTCCTCAAAGGTTCATTACCATGGATACCTCGACCATCAGCAACGAGACAAAGCTGCTCCAGGCCGCGGAAGCGACGGCCAAAGCATCGGCAAACTCATCGGCCTCTGGCAGCTCTTCAGACTCCAGTTCGTCGGCAAGTCTCGGCCTGTCGTCTCTGGCGAATAACTACACGACATTTCTTACACTCCTGACTACCCAGTTGCAGCATCAGGACCCGAGCAGCCCCATGAGCTCCGACTCCTTCACGTCCGAGCTCGTACAGTTCGCCGGAACGGAGCAGCAGGTCCAGACAAACGCCAAGCTCTCCTCGCTGATATCGCTTAACGAGAGCAGCCAGCTCAGCTCGGGAAGCCAGTGGATAGGCCAGACCGCTTCGGCCACATCCACGACACTTCCGCTGCAAAACGGCTCCGCGTCACTTTCTTTCTCTGCGACGCAGGGGCAGACTGTAGCGATTGCCGTGAGCGATTCGAGCGGCAAAATCGTCAAGACCGACACCGGCGCAGCGGCGTCGAGCACCAATAACTGGACCTGGAACGGCACCGATAATTCCGGCACCAAGCTTGCTGATGGCGCCTACAGTGTATCGGTCAAGACTATCGATTCCACGGGAACAACGTCCGACTTGCCCTTCACCATAAAGGGCACGGTAACGGGTGTACATAAGGGCGCATCCGACCTCGAAGTCGAGATGGGCCGCGCGTCCATACCCCTTTCAAGCATCACCAATTTTACCGCAGCAACGTCAACTGCAGACAAGACGAGCACAGCAACGAGTTAGCATACAAGAACACCCGCGAGAGCGTTCTTCGCGGGTGTTGCCAAGTCTCTCCTTCAGGATCTGAGCGAACTACGTCGCGCGGCGACGCTGAGCCGCTTAACCTCTTAACACCGGAAAACTGATGCCTGATTACTAAGAACGTTAGACGCGCTCTATCGACGGCGCTATTTCGAGCATATTGATGCCGGAGAGAACGGGAATACAATTTTCCCTCGCCACAGCCCTGGTCTGATAATCGTCTTTCGGAAGGATGACCGCGACCGGCATGAACGCTGCTTCATTCAAGCGATATCCGATGCCCCATTGCGTGGTAAATGGCTCCTGAATACCAAACGCCCGGATTTTTTTTCTGATCTTGCAAATCATGACGTCGATTACTTTACCGAAAGGCTCATCCTCGCCGCTATAAAGGCTATCGAGCAAAACTTCCTTGCTCAGGACCTGAGTTTTCCTCATGGCCAGAAGAACCAGCAGATCATACTCCTTGCGGGTCAGAGGCACGACGGATGCGTCGATATGCACCTCACGTCGATCTATACCGACACTCAGTCTGCCTATATGCAACGTGGTGCTATCGTGACCACCCGCGCGGCGAATGACAGCCCGCAAGCGCGCGAGAAGAACGGCATGATCAGAATTTTCCGCCACGCAATCATCGGCACCTGCTGAGAAAAGCTCGACCTCCCCTTCGTTAGTCCCGCTCCTGCGAATGACAACGATTGGCGAGGAAATTTTGCCTTTACGAATTTGCCGAACGATCCGTACGTCGGATGCTGCCTGCTGGATCACGACGATATCGTAATGCGAGCGCCGCAATGTTTCCACTACGCCTGAGGCCTCACCTATCGTCAAGGAAAGAGACCCCGCAATGGCCGCCCTGGCAAGTCCTTCGCTGGGACGGCCATAAAGAGAGTTTTCACCAACACACAATACGCGCATTGTTTACACCGCCTGTTATTATGAAACGATTTATTTATAGCAATGATTATTGAACGATTATCTAATATTGGTATTTGTTTCCGCTTTGATTTTTGGCGCCTGTTACAGGGCTATATCGCTGCGGATTTGCAATCACACTCAACATACTCGAGCCTTACATCACTCGCATTCCGAGCACCACAGAAATGTTGCAAACCGTGCCGAAATTTCAGCAAAACCTCATCACAGGGTTGCACTACAGCCAAGGTTCCGTAACATGGACGGCAACCCGCTGATTTCGGATTACAATCCCCGTCTCTGATATAATCGAAAAAATCGATACCGCCCCTGGATTTTACGTGCTAACCAGCCTGAGAAAATATCACGCAGACTAAAACTCCGTAACAAGCAGAGTGACTTATCCTCGGGTGCTCATCAAAAACCATTAATACGCTTCCCAAGCAGATTTCCTCGTCCGATTAAGCATTGCTCCACGTTCAGACAGTAAGATTTAAAGCGGAATCGATGCCCCTTTCCCGCTGATTTTCAGAGGACGTTTTTATGACTGACATTACAGCCGCTTCAGCTCTATCCAGCTTATTCCATCAGAATTCTGTTAACGCCTCGCATGACGCGTATGCTGCGGCGAGAAGCGGACACAACGATGTTTCCCGGTCCGTAGATAAGGTAAACTCCACCTCGTCGAGCGACTTCGATTCCAGCGGTAGCTTTCTGCACAGCGCCAGTGCCCCCGGGGCGACGTCACCATTAAGCCAGGTCGTAAGCTTTCTGGCCTGAGTGTTCAGGAGAGGCACGAAGGAGCACTGGGTCAAAATTTTCGCTTTATTCCACCAATAAATCATATCGACAACGATTTCGAATCGGTTCCATTAAAGGTGTCCCTGAAAATAAAAAAAATCGCCTTTTCGTCACGTTGCGCACGGTTCGGTGCGGCTGTCCTAGGCACCGTTTTCTCCCTAAACGCGGCTCTCGCTGCGCACGCAGAACACGCGACACACAAGCGTACCCTGCCTCATCCCCACGCGACGGTACCGAAAACCGCTCCATCAAGCAGCGTAGAGGTGGGAGACGACTCACGTCTGACACAGACCGACCTCGTCAACGGCTTGCCTTCCACCTGGCGGGCCAAGTTGCTTGACGTCCCGGTGAGCAGGCCAAGACAAGGCGCTTCAGGAGAAGCGAGCAGCACAGACTCACGCAAACTTGGGAACCTGCCCAATCGGGTAGTGGCTCCCGCATCCGCCTCAGCAGCGGCTTCTCTGTCAGGCTCCGAAAAGGCTCCATCCGATCACGTGTTGTTGCCAATCCCGCCCCAAATCGGGATCGCAGCATTTGAAAGCGGCGATCGTTTTCTGATTGTCGTGGATAATGCGTTTCCCATGGACACGCAGGCTGTTCACGGCACTGGTTTTTTTTCTTCTCTCAGCGTCAGCCTGCTTCCGGATGCTACCCTCATCCAGCTCAAGCGCTCCGATACGCGAAGGCTTTATCTCTCGCAGCAGGCGGATGGATGGGTTCTGGGAGACAAGCCCTCCTCGGTCGCATCGACGCAGGACAATCACGTCATTAACCCTTTATCGGTTGATAATGGCGTATTGTACCCCATGCGCCGCAGCGGTCGCGTTCTGACTGTTGCGGATCCGGATACAGGCGAACGTCTTCTGGTCGGAACATCGCTGCTTGACGACGGGGGAATTCTATCCATGCGACGTGGTCAGGGATACGATGTGTGGCCGACTCTAGAGGGGGTGGTCATCGCGGCGCGCGACCCGGATGTTTCTCTTATCGCGGTCCCATCTGGCCTGCTACTGAACCGGGACGGACAGAAGTTTGAGGACGATGGCCAAGCCGTTTATGCCAATGATGTCGATCTGAAATGGCTGGACCTCCAGGATCTACCGGATCGGGAACTCCTCAAACGCTATCAGACGCGCTTGCTCAATGCGGCTGACTCCCAGCCGGCAGAACGTTTCACCCAGCGCATAAATGCGGCACGGGCGGCTCTGAGCATGGGCGCCTTCAAGGAAGCACGTGGGATTCTTGCGGTTGCACTTCGTGACGACCCCGAGGAAATTGGCCGTCCGGAGGTCAGATTTCTCACCGCTGCGACAGATCTTCTTTGTGGCACACCAGAGAACGCGAGCGCACTTGAGGGACCCTGGCCCGAGCAGCAGCGGCGCGCGCTTCAGCTGTGGCGTGCCCTCTATCTTGAGGCTCTCGACCAGAGCGACGAACGCAGTATCCACCGCCTCGTCCTCGATCTGAACCGCCTGCGCGCCTATCCGCAGCATTTGCGTGACGTGCTGCTTCCCATAGCGGCGGAGGCTATCGCCCGACATGGAGCGACCGCGGATCTGAGCGCGCTGAACACGCTACCGGATGAACCAGCCTATCGCTTTGCGCGGGCTCTTGCGGCTCATCGATCCGGGCAGGTGGACCGCGCCTATAACGCGCTAACCGCTTTGTCGGAAAGCCGCGACATCTCGATTGCCGAAAAGGCGACCGAGGCAAAAATCGGGATCGATCGCGAACGTGGCAAATCCAGTGCCGAGCAGACGGTTAAGGCGCTCGATGAGCTTGTGCTGGATGCGCGTCTGGCAGGGCGTGAGAAGACGCTGCGCCTGATGCAGGCAGAGGCCTATATTCAGGACAAACAGTGGCAGAAGGCCGCCGATATCATCGATTTGGGAGCACCGCCGAGCGGCTCCTCGCATTACAGCACGCAACGCCACAGGCTTATGCTGCAGGCTCTGACCGGCATTGCGGAAGAGGGTTCGCAAGACCTAAGCAAAGCTCAACAGCTGCGAAACGCCGCACTGCTCAAGGCACATTTACCGACATTGCCGGCAAGCCAGGACCGCGCGGCACTTCTAGCGGCCTATGGTGAAATTGTCCTGGCTCTGGGCCTACCGAATGAGGCTTCTCAGGCAATTTCCGACGCAATACCGTCGTTGGAAAACCCTGCAGCCAAGGCGGCTGCTGGTGCAGCTCTGGCTCAGGCCCAGCTTGCGCGCCAACAGCTTCCATCGGCTCTCGATGCTCTTGCGGAGACAGAAAATCCCGACTTGCCGCAAGAGCTGGTCGCCAGAAGAGATATCTTGCGTGCGAGGATTGCGTTGGCTAGCGGTGATCGCCTGAAAGGTCTGAGCATCCTTAAAAATACGCCCACATCGGATGCCCGGCTTCTGAGCGCGCAGATTTTCGAGAATCAGAACGAATGGTCTGCGGCTGCGAACGAACTGCACATCGTTGCCAACGAGGAGATCCACCCCGAAGGCCCGCTCCCTCTCTCGCAGCAGGATCTTGCTCTCAGACTGGCTTCCGACGCCTCACGGGCAGGAGATAAAACTGCATTGCAATGGATATCCGAGCGTATTGGTTCGCGGCGCCTTGACGAAACGCATTCGCGACTTTTCACGCTCCTCGGGCAAAATCCGGATAACGACGCGAGGCTGCGCGACAATGATACGCAGTAAGGACCGGTCTGCGGATATTTTTTGTTACAACCGTGAGTCGTGCTTCTCAAAAGCCGCCTTGCGCAGTAAACTCAGTTCATCTTCGGAAATATTGAGCGGCCAGATGGATGCCGCCATCAGAATGGCGAGATAACCATGCTGCAAGCAGCCTCGGCGCAACTGACCGCCACCAACGCAGGAACCGATGTTCTCGATCTCGCGTCGCAGCGCCTGAAATGGCTGCAGGCCCGAGAGTCGGTGCTCGCTGGCAACGTGGCCAATGCCAATACCCCCGGTTATGTATCGCGCGACGTCCCGCAGTTTGCGGGTGTTCTGAAAGATCATTTATCGGTCGCTCTGGCTCGCACGGACGCGACTCACCTCGCTGGCACAGCACCTCAAAATGCCACGGTCCAGAAAACCGGAAGCAGCTCACTGGATGGCAATCAGGTGGATATCGAGACCGAACTCGAAAAAATCACCGCCACTGACGACCAACAGCGTTTAGCCACCAATACTTACAGTACCTATATGTCGATGTTTTCGATTGCGCTCGGCTCGTCTTAACCCTGACTGGATAGCGTGAATCATGAATTTTTCAGATACAATTGGCATTTCCGCTGCCGGCATGCAGGTGCAGGCTAAACGATTGCAGGTCGCCGCCGAAAATCTTGCGAACTCGGAAACGACCGGGACTTCACCTGGTGCAGACCCCTACCGGCGCAAGACAATCACGTTCAAGGAAATGCTCGACCGTAGCACCGGAACGTCTTCTGTGGCTGTGAGAGAAGTCGGTGAAGACCAATCGGCATTCGAGATGCGTTACGATCCTGCGCACCCGGCCGCAGACACGAAAGGCATGGTGAAAATGCCTAACGTGGATTCCATGACGGAAATTCTTGATACGCATGAAGCACAACATTCATACGAAGCAAATCTTAATACAATGCAAATCACGCGCTCGATGCTGACGCGCACAATCAATTTAATGAAATAACCGGAATTCATGTTGGAAATTCCTCCAAAATTATTACTCATATCTGACACAGCAGTTCAAATCGGGACGGAATATCATGGATAGTACCGCCTATATTGCCCTCTCCCGGATCGATGTCCTGAAGCGGAGCCTCGAAATCACGGCGAACAACCTCGCCAATGAAAATACAGACGGCTTCAAGACTTCACGACAGCTATTTTCGCAATATCTCGCGCATCAAAAGGGGCCGGGTCAGATTGCTGGCGATAAGGAACAGGTCTACGCGCAGGACAAGGCGACGTTTCGCGATGACATGCAGGGCCCCTTGCGCAGCACAGGGAACCCCACTGATGTCGCGATCAATGGCGAAGGCTATTTCGCCGTGCGCACAACGCAAGGCGTGAGGCTCACGCGGAACGGTCAGTTCACCCGGCGCCTCGACGGCACCATCACGGATGGCTCGGGCAATCCGGTTCTGGACCGCAACAGCCGAAATTTGGTGCTGCGTCAGGATAGCGACGATTTCACCATCGCCAAGGACGGGACAATTTCCACACAAGATGGTGCGCTGGGCATGCTGGGGGTCGTCACCGTCAAAAACCCGCAGACGCTGGTCGCAGAAGGGCAGTATCTGCTTAGACCGACAACGCCCACCCAACCAGTCGTCCAGCCGGAACTACACCAGGCGATGCTTGAGGGCAGTAATGTCAACGCGGTTTCAGAAACGACGCACCTCGTGGAAATCCAGCGCGACTACGATCTCACTTTTCAACTGATCCAGACAGAAGCAACCCGACACCAGACTGCGATCGACAAGATCACCGCCGAGCCGACGAGCTGAACTTGTTTCTTCGCCCCCCAATCGACCCTCATCTGGAGACTTTACGTCAGGCGATGAGCAGGTGTGAGGCGAACAAGCAGTGAAAAATGATGTCGCCGCTCAGCTGGGAGGCCACAAGCGAGCACAGCGCGATAGACCAGATCGGATAGAACATAAATCGTGAAGGTGATCCATCGAATGTCGACGAATGTCGCAACGTACAGGCTCGGTCTGGCCGTGCTCTCTTCCCTGCTATCCGGATGTGCAGCGGATGACGTGGTGCGGCATCTGACGGGACGCGAGTGCAACGCGGGCTATATCCAGCAGGGTGAGGATTGGTGCGCCCCAGCCCAGCGTCCTCCCGCTCCTCAGCCTTATTGCACCCAAAGCTGGAACGGCGTGGATTGCTGGAGCAGGCCCGACCTCATGCCCAATGTCGCAAGACAGGTCGCCCAGGGGCCAACCGGACTGACACAAGACCAGAACGCAAACCGGCTGAATCTTCCGCTGAAGCAAACTCCGCCCACCAATGCCTACCTCCCGTGATCTGCGATAGATTGTCTGGCGTGCCTGCCATTGAAGATAGCTTTCACTGCGATGCGTGAATACAAATTACGATAATGGCATCAAAAAATATTACACCACTTCACTATTTTTCCCGGAGCCTCTCTGTGACACCAGCCCCTTTCTACGCTCAGGTTTGACGAAACGCTGTCTATGAAAAACCTTCTGTCATCACTCAGAGGACTGGGCCGAACCAGGCTGATTGCCCTTGGGGCCGCCGGGTTAACACTGCTGGGGTTTCTCGCTTTTCTGATTTTCGGGAAGGCCCAGCAGGCGACCGCGCTGCTTTATGGCAATCTCGACCTGAGTGAAGCTGCACGCATGGTGGAGGATCTCAGCAAGGCTCATATCGCGTCATCCACGTCACCGGACGGCGCAAGTCTCTACGTGCCCCCGAACGATGTTGCGAGGGCGCGTCTGCTTCTCGCAAAAGACGGTCTGCCTAACGGGGGTAGCGTCGGATACGAGTTATTCGACAAGAGTGCGACACTGACCAGCACCCAGTTCGAACAGAACATCAACGAAACCCGTGCTCTGGAAGGCGAACTCGAACGCTCGATCAGGCTTCTACAGGGTGTGCGCAATGTGCGTGTTCACCTCGTGCTACCGCATCGGGATCTTTTCTCGGTGCAGACCAATCCTTCTCAAGCCAGTGTGGTCATCGATATCGGCCGTGCCGGACGTATCGCCCCTGACGGCATACAGGCCATACAGAACCTCGTTGCTGCGGCAGTGCCTGGGCTACGACCGCAATCAATCTCTATCGTCGATACGAGAGGCGACGTACTCGCCAAACCTGGCGAGCCTAATAGCGAAGACGGTCAGGAGGCTGTTTTCGAGAAATTCCGGCACTCCGAGGAAACCAGACTTTCCCAGGCTGTCGAGGAAATGCTCATTCCCACGCTTGGCACGGCTCATGTGCGCGCTCGCGCCGCAGTCGTGATCAATAATGACGAGGTTCACGAGACCGAGGAAAGCTACGATCCGAACCAGCAGGTATTGCGATCACAGCAGACGACCTCGGATAAAAGCGTCAATACGGAAGCCTCTCCCAATACCTCCGTGGCGAATAATCTGCCGAACGCCAACGCAGGACAATCCAATCGCACGGGCTCGAGCGATACGCGCGATGAGGAAACAAATAACTACGAAATCGGCAAACGTGTCCGCGTTGTTACTCAGGTTCATCCCCGCGTCGCCAAGATCAGCGTCGCCGTCATGGTCGACGGCTCCTACGTGCAGGACAAAAAAGGCAACGCCACCTGGAAACCTCTCGATACGGCGGAAATCGATCGTATCACTACACTGGTCAAGACAGCAGTTGGTTATGACAAGGCTCGAGGCGATCAGGTCGAAGTGGTCTCGATGCGGTTCATGCCCGATGGAGGCGTAGAACCGATACCTGCCGGCCCGGGTTTCTTCTCGAAGGATAATCTTCTTTACATTGCTGAATGGGTCGTGCCGATCCTGCTTGCTCTCGGAGCCGGATTCTTTGCCCTGCGACCGTTACTACGCCGCGGCCGCAATGGCCTCCCCGCACTTGTCTCAAACAGCCCAACAGCCCTTGAAGCTCTCAATCGTGAAGGCTTGGGCATGAATAGCCTTGAGGGCGGAACGTCAAACAGCCTCACGCTTCACAGCGGAAACGAAACCGTTTCGCTTGAAGGCGTCGAGGGCAAGGCAAAAGCGGGAATCATCGCAAAGGTCGCAGATCGCATCGATCAGAACCCGGAGGGAAGTTTGAGTGTGATCCGCCACTGGCTTGAAACCCCGGAGCCCAAGCAAGGAGCCGCGTCATGAGCGAGTCCGAAAAAGGGGCAGGCCAGGACCTGAACAAGGCAACCCTCAATACCCCCCTGCTGACGGGAAAACAGAAAGCAGCGGTCCTGTTCATGACGATAGGTCGTGAGCGCAGCGCGAACCTGATGCAGTCGCTGCATGAGGACGAGATCCGGGAGATCTCCATTGCCATGGCTGGCCTCGGCGTCATCCGGGCCGATATGGTCGAGGCTGTGTGCCGGGAATTCATAGAGAATTTCGAGAGCGCCGACGGCCTTGTCGGGACCTTCGAAACGACGGAAGCCTTCCTGCGCAAGACCCTGAATGCCGATCAGGTTGAAAAAATCATGGACGAAATCCGTGGTCCTGCAGGCCGTAATATGTGGGACAAGCTCGGTAACGTGCAGGAATCGATCCTGGCAAATTATCTACGAAGCGAATATCCTCAGACTGCCGCCGTGATCGTCAGCCGTCTTCAACCTGCACACGCTGCACGCGTGCTCGCCCTTCTGCCGGAAGACTACGCCACGGACGTCATGATGCGCATCCTGCATATGGAAACGGTGCAGAGAGAAGTCATCGAAAGTGTGGAAGCGACACTGCGCTCCGAGTTCATTTCGTCTCTGGGGCGGTCTTCGAAGCGCGACAGTTACGAATTGCTGGCTGAAGTCTTCAATAATTTCGATCGCAAGACCGAAACACGCTTCACCGAACTCATGGATCGTGAAAGCCATGAGGATATGGAAAAGGTGAAGGCGCTGATGTTCACGTTCGAGGATATCAGCCGGCTTTCCCAGGAAGCTCTCATGCGTGTCGTCAACGAGATCGATCGCGAGAGGCTGCCTGTTGCGCTCAAGGGAGCATCCGACAGCGAAAGAAAACTCTTTCTGCAATGCATGTCCAAGCGTGCGGGCAACATTCTTCTCGAAGAAATTGCTTCGCTTGGCCCGGTGCGCGTCAGAGACGTCGAAACCGCGCAGGCCGAAATCGTCATGACGATAAAAAATCTCGTCAATTCGGGCGAAATCGACATGAATGATCCCACCGGCGGCGAGGAATTTATCTCGTGACCGCGAGCTTCACACCTTTCCCGCGCCGCCTTCCGCGCGCGGGAGACGAAAACATGCCCTCTGTCGCGGAATCCCCTGCCCCGAAGACAATAACGGCAGGAAAAACACCCCTGTCGCGCCGATTACACGATTTCAGCGCAGTTGTGACACCGCCAGCAACCCTGCCTGATCTTGACGACAGTTCTTCTGATATCCACGAGGAAGAAATTGCACTTCCAACTGTCTCGCTCCTGCAAAGCGAGCTGGATGCTCTGTGCCGGGACGCATTCGAAGCCGGACGCAGTGAGGGATGCGTGACCACGACTGCGCAGCTGGAAAGTGATTTTGCCTCAAGACTGACAGAGATCCACATCGCTTTCGAGAAAGCCACAGCAAGCAGACAGCAGGCCGCCCGTGAAGCCGGTCAGGTTTTCGTCCAGACTGTGCTCGATCTGCTTGTCACGTTGACGCGCCTGCCTGCTGAGGCGCTGCGTGGACTGGAGCACGATCTTTTACAGGATGCCGCCGATCTGATCGGATTATGCGACGATGATGTTATCGTCCAATGCCTTCCTTCAGATGAAGTACGCCTCAGGGCTACGCTCGGTAAGGACAGCAATATCCGCTTTGAGCCTTGTGCAACGGCCGGGGCATCCACTATCAAAATCTTGTCTGGAACACGCACGATTCTCATCGACCCCGAAGATTGGCGTCAAAGCGCCATCGACAGGATCATGACCTCTGTCGGTGCTGCGATCGACAGGGAAATCGACGTCTCCAGAACGACGGACAGGCAATAAACAATGGATATTGAGAACGGAATGGTCGGACTCGAAGACTTCACGTCGGAATCCTTCGGGACCTCGGACGCTTCTGCTGAGACAGCTCCCGCGCAGGACGCCTCTGCCGGGCGCTCGGACGCAGTCTACGATATCCCGGTAAAGATCACCGCTGTCATCGGCACGGCGACGATGCCGGTCAGCCAGTTGCTAAGGCTGGGGCGAGGTGCCGTCGTAGAGCTGAACAAGAAGCTCGGTGAAGCTGTTGATATCTACGCCAATAATCGTCTGATCGCGCGTGGTGAGCTGGTTGTGGTGGACGACAACAATATTGGTGTAACCATGACCGAAATTCTGTCGTCGTCATCCGGGGCACCCCACAAGTAATAGTAAATCATTCGATCAGGCAGGTGCTCTCCGTGACTCTTTCTATACTCGACACATGACGGTGCAGTCTTGGGCCAGCTACGCCACCTCCTTTGCGCTGGTGATCGCCCTAATCTTTCTTCTACGCTTTGCGATCGGCTATCTTCAGCCCCGGCTTGGACGACGAGGCAGAACAGCTCATCTGAGCGTTGTGGAAACCCTTGTCGTCGATTCGAAGCGGCGCCTCACCCTGTTCAGATGCGACCATCGGACGGGTCTCATCCTCATGGGCGGAGAGACCGATCTTTTTCTAGGCTGGGTCAGTCCGGATACCGAGGGGGCTGGTTTGAAGCAGGCAGAAAGTTCAGCCTCATCGTTGCCGGAGGCTTTCCAATGACCACCTCCCTGCCAAGCACCGGTCTGCCAGATATCCAGATGCCCTCTCGGCCATTGCGTTCACACGCGAAATCTTCGACACGCCGAGCCTCTTCGAACGCTCTGGCATTTTCTGTCATCGCGTTCGCCGCTCTGATCTTTCTGGGCTATTCCTCCGTCGCTCATGCCCAGTCGCTGACGCTCGATCTCGGACATGATGGCAGCACAGGCACGACCAGTCGACTGATCCAGCTGACGGCACTCATCACACTGCTCTCTCTGGCACCCAGCCTTCTGGTGATGGTCACGGCATTCACCCGCATCATCATTGTACTTTCATTGCTCAGAGGCGCGATCGGCGCGCAAGGCACACCGCCGAACCCCGTCATCATCGGCCTCTCCCTCTTTCTGACTTTCTTCGTCATGCAGCCGACTTTCGAGCAGTCCTGGAATCAGGGCATCGCCCCGATGATCAACGGGACCGTGTCCGAACTCGATGGTTTGACTGCTGCTGCAGAACCATTCCGCCGCTTCATGATGGCGCATGCGCGTCCGACGGATCTTGCCACGTTTTACCACCTCGCCAATGTCACGCCGCCTCCGCAGGCAACCCAGGCTCCGTGGCGCGTCCTCATGCCCGCCTTCATGGTAGGGGAGCTCAGTCGCGGCTTCGAGATGGGCTTCCTGCTCTATCTCCCCTTCCTTATCATCGACATCGTCACCTCCAGCGTGCTGATGAGCCTGGGCATGATGATGCTGCCTCCGGCAACAATCTCTCTTCCCTTCAAACTCATATTTTTCGTCATGATCGACGGTTGGCAGATGGTGGCCGGTGGGTTGGTACGCAGCTTCGGGACCTGAGGGACCCTCTCATTCAGGCACTGCCGCCACAGCGTACCTGTCCAACCGCCGATTGATATTTTTTAATCATAAGGGGTGCTGCGGGATCAATCACCGCGACCGGGTCGAACAACCCGGTCGCAAAGCGCTTTGCGCGGCAAAACAAGGTCTCGAGCCGGCAGGGTACGCCTGCATGTCGATGTTCGGCCTGAGCCAAGTGTAGCCTAAATCGAGAGTCTCATAATACGCAGTGGGACCCTTGATTTGCTTAACTTGTTTTTAATGCCTTCGTGTGACCTTCAAAAATAAGAGCCCATGTAAGTTTTTAGGGCAATATGACCTGTCTTCTCCACCTTCTTTTATAAAACCCATTGGCAATACGGCTTCTGGACTTACCAGTATTTAATCAGGATTGTGAAGTAGAACACTATGAAGACCTGGCTGTATCTAGAGGCTTCGTTCCGGTCAAAGATCGGAACGGCTGTGTTGTGTATCCAATTATTTTTGCTGGCTCAGCTCCTCTGTGGAATAGGATTTTTTTACGGAGGCGATATCGCCTCCCCCGCATTTTACAGTCTGCTCGCTCTCAGCCTGATTTCTCTCGCTCTCACAGCTATGTTCAGGACTGCGCTCAACCAGTCGATCGCTGAGCCTATCGAAGCTATTCTCGACTTCGGCGAAGCCCTGTCGAAGGGAGATACGCGCACGCGCTCCCGCTTAGCCGATAACCGCGATGAGAGCGGCCGTCTTGTTTCCCTTCTCACACTCTTGCACCTTGCCGGGAACGATCAGAAGGACGGCGCGGATAAGCTCAATATCGCTACGCGCGAGGCCGATGCGCTGAAGGCCCGCGAACTCGCGCGTTCTAAGGAAATCACAGCTTCGGTTATGGCTATCGAGGGCGCGCTCATTGCGGTCGCGAAAGGCGATCTCAATCAGACGATCTCGGGCTCTATTCTCGAAGGCGATTTTGCAAAAATAGCAACCAGTTTCAATGATGCCTGTCAGCACTGGAAGATGGTGCTGACCACTATGGCGAAAAGCTCGGAATTCATCACAACGGGTGCTGCCGAGATCTCGATGGCCTCAGACGACCTCGCACGTCGAACCGAGATACAGGCCGAAAATCTCGGCAAGGCAGCCAATTCGGTCAGAACTATCAGTACCGGCATCCAAATGACGGCCGATGTCTGCTCGGAGTCCAGTGTCGAGACCAAAAAGACGCTGGAACAGGTCAAGTTGGCCACCGAAGTGATGGAGGAAGCCAATAGCGCCATGAGCGGCATCCAGAAATCGTCCAGCGCTATCGGCGAAATCATCTCGGTCATCGACGGCATTACATTCCAAACCAATGTTCTGGCGCTCAACGCCGGTGTGGAAGCTGCTCGCGCTGGCGATGCAGGTCGAGGCTTTGCCGTCGTGGCACAGGAGGTCCGCTCTCTCGCCGAAAAATCTGCCAAATCGGCAAATGAAATCAAGCGTCTGATCTCGGTTTCAGCCGAACAGGTCGAGAAAGGGGTCGGGCTTGTCCATCGGACCAGTCAGTATCTGGGCGATTTCTCCGACAGCATCTCGAATATCGCCCAACGCATCGAAGGTCTGACAAAAACGACCCGCGAACAGGCACTTCGACTCGCCGAAGTGACGCACTCGATCAATGACATGGATCAGGTCACCCAGCAGAATGCCGCGATGGTCGAAGAAGCGACAGCTGCAAGCCATAATCTGACGACCGAAACCAAAAGCCTTGCCCAGACTCTGAGCCAGTTTCAGGTAGGTCGCAAGCCTGAGGCAAAACCCGGCGAACGCAAACCGGTAGCCCCCCCTCCCAAGGCGGCAAGCAAACCACCAGCCCTGCGATCAGTACAGTCCAAGGCCCCAGCGGCGGACGCAAGGCCCTCTCCGGCTTTACCTGCGAAATCTGCGCCCAAACCCGCATTGCAGGTAACGTCTTCTGATCAGGGTTGGGAGGATTTTTGATGTCTGTGCATGCCTCCCCTGACAGCGTGGCGCCCCCTTCCATCATGCTGCCCTCGCGTCTGGACACGGGTAGCGCCCCCGCGCTCAAGGAAATGATCGCGCGCTCTCCCGGATCGGCTCTGGACGGCTCCGATGTTTCCTATCTCGGTGGCCTCTGCCTGCAGGTCATTCTCGCGAGCGCCCGTCCGATCCTCAATCCCTCCGAAAAATTATCGGAAGCCCTTGTGCTTTTCGGTGCCACCTCAGCCCTGCAGGAAACTGCCACAACGTCAGCGAGCCTTCGACATGACTGATAACCAGACTTTACGTGTCCTTACGATCGACGATTCCCGAACAATGCAGAGCATGCTTCGCACTGCACTTGAAGGAGCTGGATACGATGTCATTCAGGGAAATGACGGTGTCGAGGGAATAAGTGTTCTTGAAGAGGCAAGTCCGTCGCCGGCTGTCATCATCACCGATATCAACATGCCGAGGCTGGACGGTTTCGGCGTAATCGAAGCAGTTCGAAAAATGGACAGGTACAAGCACCTGCCAATTATCGTTCTGACCACGGAAAGCGACCAGGAAAAAAAGGCGCGTGCCCGCGCCGCCGGTGCTACCGGCTGGATTATAAAGCCTTTCAACTCCGACAGCCTTGTTTCAGCCATCCGGCGCGTTACCCAATAGAAAAGCGGGGGCAGAATGAGCTCAGAGATGGATGATATCTTGGAAATTTTTTTCCAGGAATGCGACGAACAGCTGCAAGAGCTCGAGGCTGGCTTGTCGGCACTCGCCGCGGAGCGCGCCGAGCCAGACACGGTCAATGCGGTGTTTCGGGCGGTGCATTCGATCAAAGGCGGTGCGGCGTCCTTCGGATTGCAGAACCTTGTTCGCTTCTCCCATGTCTACGAAAACTCGCTCGACGGGGTGCGCTCTGACCGGATCCAGCCAACAAAAGAGATCATAGCGGTTTTTCTCAAAAGTATGGATGTTCTCAGCGACCTCGTCGTCGAGGCGCGAGGCGGCGCGACCGTCGATGCACAGCGCGTCAATGAGAGCCTCATTGAGCTGAGAATCGTCAATGGGGAAGCAACCGCAGAGCCAAAAGTGGACGAGGCCGGTTCGGGCGAATCAGTGTCGAGCGATCACGAATTCTGCCCGGTACCAATCGAGTTCGAGCCGGTAGCTTTCGACTTCGACCTGGATTTTGGACCCGAGCCTCAGGCGCAACAGGTCGTCACCTTCCATCCGCATGATTCGATGTATGGTTGCGGTGATGACGCACGCAACATTCTCCTGGCCCTGACGACACTCGCCCATGAAAAAGGCGAGGCCGCTGTCGTCGATTGCGTCTCGGACCAACTGCCCGAGTTCGAGAGTCTCTCGCCGGAAGTGTCCTATCTTTCATGGCGCGTCACCTTGCCGGAGAGTGTCAGCGAAAGCGCGATCCGGGACGCGTTCGACTGGGTTGTCGACAGCTGCGATTTCACGATCGGGTCGGGCGATGCCGCTGACGATACGCAGATGCCGGAAGATGCGCTGACAAGTGGGGAGCCCGAAGAAATTTCGGCTGGATCTACGGCCCCACCGGATTCGGGTCATATCGTCGCCCGATCTTCGTCCCTGCCTGTCGCTGAGGCGCGCCTGCCAGCCGAGAGAATCATCGAGGAATTCGCGCCGCCTGCCACAGCCTCGCGCGATGAAGAGCCTGCAACCATCGCAGCCGTCGCCCGCAAGACTGAAGCCGCTTCAATTCGCGTCGATCTCTCCCGTGTCGACGACCTGATGGATCTGGTCGGTGAGCTGGTGATTGCGCAGGCCGCAGTGCAGTCACTCGTCCAGAAAACCGGCGCTACCGATCATCACGATCTCATGCAGGGCATCGAAGGGATGCAAACCCTGACCCGCGACATCCAGGACGCGGTCATGTCGGTCAGAGCCCAGCCCGTACGCAGCGTATTCCAGCGTATGCAGCGTGTCGTGCGAGAAGCGAGCTCGATGACACAGAAATCCGTGTCGCTGGTTCTTGAAGGCGAAGATACGGAAGTCGATCGCACGCTAATCGAAAAACTGGCAGCGCCGCTTACCCACATGCTGCGAAATGCAGTAGATCATGGCATCGAAAAGACTGAAGATCGCATCGCGGCGGGCAAATCTCCCGAAGGCTGCATCACACTCTCTGCAGAGCATCGTTCCGGTCGTATTCTTATCACGATCAAGGACGACGGCGCTGGAGTAAATCACAAGCGCGTCTTCGAAACCGCAGTCAAGCGCGGGATCATCGCGCCGGATGCTACGCTGAGTGAAGACGAGATCAACAACCTCATCTTCACCCCCGGCTTTTCAACAGCATCGGAGATTTCCGACCTTTCAGGCCGTGGGGTCGGCATGGACGTGGTCAAGCAGGCCATCATGAGCCTCGGAGGCCGCATCGTCATTACAAGCGTATCAGGCAAGGGCAGTACGTTCAGCCTCAGCCTTCCGCTCACCCTCGCCATTCTGGACGGCATGCTGATTTCGGCCGAGGAGACCACGATGGTGATCCCGATCTCCGCCGTCTCGGAAGCGATCATTGTCAGCCAGGGCGATGTCTATTCCTTACCGGATGGCACCAATATCATCTCCAAGCGTGGGGAATGCATCCCGCTGCTCCCGCTTGGCTCGACGCTTGGGCTGGTCCCGCCACGGGCACGACATTCCCTGGAGGGCGCTGTCGTTCTGGTCGTCGAAAACGAATCTGGAAGCCGCGCGGCCCTGATCGTCGACGAGATCTGTGGACAGATGCAGGTCGTCATCAAGAGCATGGAGCGCAACTACCGTCATATCTATGGCGTCTCAGCAGCGACAATTCTGGGCGACGGGAGCGTGGCCCTCATCCTTGACGTTTCGGCGCTGGTCGCCACAGCCCTCAGCCAGAAAGACAACAAAGCAGCGCTCGGCCTTTCCGAGCTTGTGAACTAGGCCGCCGTGACCATGCTCAGCATCAATCAGGAAACGAAGATGACCGACCAGCTGACGACCAGCAAAGCCGCCGAAACGGCTTCGATAAAGATGATCGTTTTCGCCGTCGGCGCCCAGGAATATTGTATTCCCATACTCAGTGTGCGCGAGATTCGTGGCTTCGAAAAGACCACCACCCTCCCCTTTGCGCCCTCCTATGTCTGCGGCGCGATCAATCTACGCGGTATCATTCTGACCGTGATTGACCTGGCCGCTTATCTCAATATCCCACCCGAGCTCGAAAATTCGCGCCGCGTTGTTATTATCGTCGAGTCACGTGCCGGTGTCGTCTACGGCCTCCTGGTCGATCGCGTGATCGACCTTGCAGACATCAATACAGGTGACATCCAACCCACCTCGGACGAGGGCGCCTGCCTCCACGGGCTCGTGCTGATCGAAAGCCGTATGATCGGCATTCTCAAGCTCGATACCGTCGTAAAACACCTCGTCGGTGAATCCAGCAAAGAATGACGACAAGCATCACTCTCAGCGCGCCTGACTACACCGACTCTGATTTTCAGAGATTGCAGTCGATCGCGCGCGCGCAAGCAGGCATCTGCCTACCTGCGACGAAAAAAGCCCTGGTCTATTCTCGTGTTTCACGCAGGGTCAGGGAAATGCAACTCGGCTCATTCAAGGAGTACCTGGACTTCACGACCGGAAGCGCAGGCACCGTCGAAATGGAGAAGTTGATCTGTGCCCTGACGACAAATGTAACCGGCTTCTATCGCGAAAAGCATCATTTCGATCATCTGAAATCGGTCGTCATGCCGGATTTTGCCGCGGCACTACGCAAGGGTAAGCGAGGCCGGATCTGGTCGGCGGCCTGCTCTACCGGCCAAGAGCCCTGGAGCATTGCCATGAGTGTCGCAGGGAGCTTTCCGGAGATCGGCAATTTCGATTTCCGTATACTCGCCACAGATATCAACAGCGATGTTGTAGCGCGCGCAGCGAGCGCCACTTATGCCCCTGACGAACTCGAAGGCATACCAGAGAAGGACAGATCTCTTTTCCTTAAAGAATCCGAAGGTGGATTGCGATTTTCAGAAGGCCTCAGACGATTGCCCAGCTTCCGTGTCCTGAACCTGAACGCAGCCTGGCCGTTTCATGGCACGTTCTCGGTCATATTTTGCAGGAATGTCGTAATCTACTTCGATGACGAGACGCGCGAAGCCCTTTGGAAGCGCCTTGCAGAGAGAATTGAACCGGGTGGTTTTCTCTACGTGGGTCATTCCGAAAGAGTCGCCAATGCCAAGCAATGCGGGTTGGTCAATATCGCGCCCACAATCTATCAGAAAGAAGACTGAGCGATGACGTCACCCGTAAAAGTCCTTGTGGTCGACGATTCTCGCACGGCGCGCGCCATGATTCGCCATGCATTTCAAAGCCACCCTGACCTCGTTATTTCAGGAGAAGCTTCCAATCCCCTTGAGGCCAGAGACCTGATCATCAAGGATCAGCCAGATGTCATCACGCTCGACATCGAAATGCCCAATATCAATGGTCTGCAGTTTCTCGAGAAAATCATGCGCTTACGCCCGATACCGGTGGTGATGGTATCGAGCCTGACCGAACGCAACGCGGAAATAGCCCTTACCGCATTACAGATGGGGGCATTCGATTGCTTCCCGAAAACGACGGCCACCATTCCAGGCACGAATGCCTATGCGGGGCTACCCGGAATTGTCCGACAGGCGGCACGATCAAAGCCCGTTATCAGAACCGGTGCGGTTCCCTCTCCTGCTGCGCTACCGGAGCGGAAGTCCTGGCAACAAACATATGATCTGGTCGCCATTGGCTCATCGACGGGCGGTGTCGAAGCGATCGAAGAAGTGCTTAGCGGCTTTCCGGCTAATAGCCCGCCAATCGTCATATGCCAGCACATGCCTGCGTTCTTCACGACCAGCTTCGCCGAACGGCTGAACAAGAAGCTCGATACGCTTACCATCAGCGAAGCGAGCGATCGTGAGATGCTCCTTCCAGGGCACGTACGCATTGCTCCAGGCGGTACGCGCCACATGACCGTAACCCGCACTGAACATGGCCTCGCGACGCGCCTTGTTCAGGCTCCGGCGGTAAACGGGCATGTGCCCTCTGTAGATGTCCTGTTCGATAGCGTCGCAGAACAGGTAGGCGCGAAAGCACTGGGTATTATCCTGACAGGAATGGGCCAGGACGGCGCAGAAGGTCTGCTCGCGCTCAAGCGCGCCGGGGCCTGGACAATTGCGCAGGACAAGGCATCTTCTGTCGTCTATGGAATGCCGAGAGTCGCTGCGGAGCTTGGGGCCGCAGCCCAGATCGTAGCCCTGAACCAGATCAGTAGTGCAGCCATGAATGCCCACACGCGCCAGCCCCTTCCGTAAAAACAGAACTCCTATCGCGCAGAAACGCGTGATACTTTTCAGCATCGCGAAGACTTAAGGACAGAAAATGCCCGCAGCCTCTCAAATACGAGCCCTGATCGTCGACGATCAGGCCTCCATACGTCAGGTTCTCGCTAATAATCTGGCGCAGCTGGGGTTTACACAGGTCGCCCAACGCAAGGACGGGAAGGAGGCTTTGGAGTATCTGGGCCAGAATCCGACCCATCTCGTTATTTCAGACTTCAACATGCCTGTGATGGACGGCCTCGCGCTCCTGCGCGCGGTGCGTGAAAATCCGAAAACGCAAAAGACCGCCTTTGTCATCCTGACCAGCGAAACAAGCAGGGATCTTGTTCAAGAAGCTATCAAGGCTGGGGTCAATAACTTTCTCGCCAAGCCCTATACTGTCGCAAAACTACGCGAAGTGCTGGAGAAGGTCTTCGGACCTATCACGTGATGCAGACACCCACACGCACCGTTATTCAGGGCGACGTAGTGATCTCCCGAGACGGAGACACCCTTCTGACGACCCTGCTGGGCTCGTGCATTTCGGTATGCATGTACGACCCGCTTGCACAGGTTGGAGGCATGAATCATTTTCTCCTTCCTAGTGGCGACGGATGTGACAACAATACGGCTCTGCGCTTTGGGGTGAACGCCATGGAGAAACTCGTAAACGGGATACTCAGCGCAGGCGGTCGGCGCGAGCGGCTTCTCTGCAAGGCGTTCGGCGGTGCCGCCATTGTTCCTTCTCTGGGTCATATTGGTAAAGAAAATAAAGCCTTTGTCTTGCGCTATCTTGCTGACGAGCATCTCTCCTGCGTTTCCCAAAGCCTGGGAGGCACTCAAGCCAGACGAATTCGATTCTGGCCCACCACAGGTAGAGCACAACAAAACTTGGTCGAAGATGCTGGTTCAGTTGGCATACAAGAGCAGATTTACAACAAAAAAGAAGCTGCATTCGAAAAGAAATGGAAAAATACGCAAGATTCAAATATCGAGCTGTTTTAACAAAGCTAAATTTCCATCTGTAATTTTTCCCTAGGAGCTACGCTGTTGAACACACAACCGCGCGACGTAATTTCAAACATCGTTCAGCAGCTCGTCACTACTCATGGTGACCTGCTCAGCGTTCAGGCAGCCATCGAGCGTTCAGCCCTAGGGAATGCGTTCCATGAAAATGAAATTGTTAATTTACAGAAACTCGATCACGCAACGCAGTTTGTGGATGCGATCACCACTATCCTGCAAAATCTGATCAGCGTTGTGCCATGGGAAGGAAATTCAGAAATAGCGCTCGACGCAGTACTGCAAAATGTCAGTCTCGGTAGCATTCATGGGCTATTTAGAGGCCGTGCCTCCGAAAGCGATGCGGCAGCTGGAGAAATGGATTTTTTCTAAATTGAGACGCGGGAACGCGATGCAGCGCAGAACTGGGCCCCTCAGGGCGTGCCGCCTTACTCCTGAGTAGCCAAAAGGCCGTCCAGAACATCTTGGGCAATATCTATCAGAGGGTCGAGAGAGAGTTCGGTTTCCAGAATAGCCTGAATTCCGTAGCGCTGCGCCTGATCGGCTAGGTTGACGATCAGAGCACGATCGTCGCTTGGCGTCTGCCCGCCATCGAGAATATTGGCCTTCATGATGAGCGACCAGAGTTTCTGATGGCGATCGAGTGCCTTGAGACGGATAACGGTATCATCGGTGACAGAAGCCGAGCGCAGCTCATTGATCAGCATGGTAAAGCAAGCAATTTCCGCCTCCCGGCCCGAGAGCGACGTTTCAGCAACGGCCTGATAGGCCTTCAGGGCTGGGTGCATTATTGTCTCACCGTTACATTAAGGGCCGAGCGCCTGAAAAGAGAGGCGCTCACGCGACGATATCCGACCTTTCGTCGGTAGAAAACTGCGACACACGGCGCACGCTCAAAGAGCGAAGCGCATAAAGGGTAAAGTCACTCCTTGAGAGACGCCCCCCTGTCGGAGTCTGGATGCGGTAGCCAAGAGAGAACGCCGGAAGACGACGCTCGCCCCGAAGCGGGGTCATGATTGGCGCGAAAATTACGCACTCCCGCAAGATATTGCGACACCGTATTTACCCGCTCCGGGAACATATATCCCATAATTGCAGAAATCTTTCTCGGATTCATACTATTCGCGATCGAGACAAGAACATGAATATCCATGATATTAAATACAGCAGCAGCCTCTCTGGGCGGCATTTCCTCATATATTTTCACGAGGCGCGTCGTTTCAGCAGCCATCGTCTCGCGATGGCGCGCCTGTTTTTCAGACAGTTCCGCCATGGAGTTATCGATCGCGCGCATACGTTCTTCGAGGACAATACGTGCCGAATCGAGAACTCGCTTTTGCTCTTCGAGTTTCTTTTGCTCTTCGTCGATCGAGCCCTGCTTTGCCAGTATATTTTTGACGATTTCGGACTGCGCCTGATCGGTAGAAGACATCGCACTCTGAGCAGGATCACCATCTGCCAGGCATGGCCCGACACCACAAGGCGAAGAACGTCCGTCATTTTTAAGGAATGCAGCCTCGACTGGCATCGCGTTCGGCGTTTTCTGAGCGCCCTCACCCAGGCCGGGCACCGAACGCCAGCCCTGCTTGGCAGCGATATCGCCACGACTAGACTCATTCACCTCTGGAGCTATCGACGAATCCGCCTTCGCAGGTGGCGCCGAAAGGTCTGCATCGCTATGAGAGCCAGGTGACGCAACGCGATCATCCTGACCGATATGCCTGGCCAGCGCATGAACGTTCATTGCAAGAGACAATGTCATCAGAATGGTCGAAACATGAAGCAATCGTCCGAGGGGCAGTCGCGGCATGGCCAGTCAACCTAATCAATCAATAATAAAAGATAAATCTCCGATGATTTTTCAGCACCCAAATGAGAAACTGAAACAAAAATCAAAGCATCAAACTTAGTTAATATCTCTATGCCGCAATATCACATGACCATGAATATCTTCATAAAATCACACTCACGTAATAGTTACCCGGTGACGATTTAGCAAGCGGATTTTCGCGCTGTATGCGGCTCTGCGTTTGCTCAGATGGAGCAGAGCATAGGAAATACCCCGCCCTAGGCACAATAAGGTGCACCACCGGTCTCAAAACCGCTATTCTGGTAATCTTCTCTTATCCATTTCGGGATTTATGGTGTTTGCGTGGCCCGATCGCTGGGCGAGCACCAGGAGAAATTCGATGAGCCTTTCAATCAACACCAATGCCTCGGCGATGGTCGCCGTTCAGACCCTGAACGCAACCCAGACCGCCCTGAGCAGTGCAGAAAACACCATTTCGACCGGCCTCAAGGTCTCGAGCGCAGCTGATAACGCCGCTGCCTACGGCATCGCACAGCAGATGCAGGGCAACGTGTCCGGCCAGTCCGCCGTCAATGACGGTCTGTCCTTCGCCGCACAGACGGTCAGCTCGACCAGCACCGCCGTCAACCAGATCATCAGCGTGCTCAACAGCGTTCAGAACGCCGTCACCACGCTCGGCAACAATCAGGGCAGCCCCGCCGCCCTCGACCAGATCGGCACGCAGATCACAGGCCTGCTCCAGCAGATCGACACCATCGCACGCAATGCGACCTTCAACGGCGTCAACCTGATCGCCGGCAGCACCACAGACGGTCTGGGCATCACTGCCAACAGCCTGAAATACATCACCGGCCTTCAGGGTGATCAGACCACGGTCACGGGCTTCAATGCCGCCATCGCATCCTACATGGGTGGCACGAGCTCCGCAGGTGCTCCGAGCGTGTCCAGCTCGTTCTTCCAGACGGGCGTTGCCGGCACCAGCCTCACCGACGCTCTCGGACTGACCACCGGCGGCGGCACCGCAGGCGCCTCGCCGACCGCAAACGTCTTCGAAGCTTCGGGCGCATTGTCCGGCACAAAAGATGTCTCTTCGATGATTGCCCAGGTCCAGTCCGCCATCAAGGCAATGACGTTCGTTACCTCGACGCTGGGCGCCAACAGCAACGTCATCAAGAACATGAGCACCTACGGCTCAACCATCTCCGACAACCTTACCAACGGCATCGGCGCACTGACCGACGCCGACATGTCTGCCGCCAGCGCCAAGCTGACCTCGCTGCAGACCAAGCAGTCGCTCGCCATCAAATCGCTCACGATCGCTAACTCGCAGTCGCAGAACATCCTCTCGCTCTTCCAGTAAACGTAAAAAACCCTTGCTCCTCAAAAGGAGCAAGGGCCTCTCGCAATACTCAAATAACCATAAATCCTACTCGACAGGATTTACAGTACCTCTCATCCGCCCCGGCTTTTGACAGGCGTCAGCGTTTTTGCACCGTACTGGCTTTCACGTCATTCTTCGCAAGGACCAGAGGGGGAAAAGCCACCCAGGCATTCAAAGTGTCATAAATAGCCGCCATCATGTCATCAATGCCGGTATTATCCTTTTGTATTTCGATTCCAGGATAAAAGACTGACATTGGACGCAAAGGAAGCACGTGAGGCAGCAGGCGCCTGATACCTGAATCAGAAATGGAATATCCGACGAGGCCATGGGCCCGTAATAGTCCGAACAGTGTCGGTCTTACCGATCTGGTTTTGAATTCCGCTTTGTGCTGCAAAAGATTTTCATGATCGAAGCGCGATGTACAGAAAAAGCCGATTTCGGCGGATCGAAAAGTCAAATAGGCGTCGGTGTTGTATCCCCAAAGAACCAGATCCCAGTTTTCAGGGAGCGTCTCAATTAAATTGCGACTTTCGGTGGCAAATTCCTCGTTAATGATCGCGTCATCTTCGAATATGGTACACGCACCACCTGCATTAAGAGTACTCGTCCAGATCGAAAGATGAGACAATGCGCATCCGAGTGCGCCCGGTGTATAATCGAGTGCAGGATCCAGCACATTTTGTTCGATCAGCCCCGCCCGGTCGAGTGCCTGACCATCGATCGCATGAAAGATCTTGATATCGGAGAAAAGCGGATTATCCGTTCTGAATGCCGCAAGTCGTTCTGGCGTACGATCGAGTGTGATAAGCCATGTATCCATTTGGAATATACTTTCCCCTAAATTCCATTTGAGACAGGGGGTTGCTTACAATCAAACCGACCGGTCGCGAAAAGCAACCGGCACTCGGCCCCTGCAACATTCGAGCTGCGATATTTTTTGGCCGCCGGCATGGTCACTCAGAGCGGTCGATATCGTACGACCTCCGTCATTCCGGGAGACCCCTTTATAATCAGCTTGGCGACGACCTCGGTCTGCAGATTGAAGGGCGGCGCGGTGAAATCCAGACGCCCACCACGAATATGCTTTCCATCTTCCTTGTCGTCATTCACAATCGGAAAATCCGGCAACATGTAATTTACGGTAATGATCTCCGGGAAATCGCGCAGGTTATCGAAAGCCCTCATGATCGAGCGATTGGAAAGATGCTGGAAAACATCTTTGACAATGACCAGATCGCACCGCGCGGTCGGGCTTTGCTCAACGAGATTCAGGACGTCGAAAGTGACATTATCAAGCCCGGCGTAGACCATCTTGTTCCGTGCCACGACGTCCTCGACAACATCGAAGGCCAGAAACTGCGTAGCAGGGCAACGTTGGGCTATCTGAGAGCCCACACGAAAATCGCCACACCCGACATCCAGCACCACCTTTGCACCGATACGGGTAATGTAATGGCTCATGAAGTTAATATAGTCCTCACAGCGCTCCGGATCTGATCCGACGCCTGAGTATATCTTACCTTCGCCGCCCCATTCATTATTATTATATATATCCCTGAATATAGCAGGGAGCCCTGGCTCCGTTTCGCGCTTTTCATGAAAAACAACACGTTTCTGTCGTGCTTTTTCAAGACCTGCCAGCGCCCCTACATCCAGATAATCGCGGCACAGTGTCGAATAGGTGTCGTTACGCCGGAAAACCGCTCTCTCATCGACTTCCTTGAGAATGGGCCAGGCCATACTTTCCCAGAGATGAAAAACGAACGCCTCCGGGAAGTCGGATTTTCTCTCGAACAATGCCTCCAGACCGACCTGGTCCCATGAGGGAACAAAGAACGCCTCTGGCCGCAGCACGTGAACCAGATCAGGCTGAGCCTTGCTGAGCAGGTACGGCATCTTTGTAGAAGAATGCGCCCAAAAGCGTGAGTCGAAATACCTGTAGGCATCCCACCATTTTGCCATGAACTCCGCTCCCGGCGGAGAAATCATAATGGCATTGCCAAGGCTTTCGGACTCAGCACGTGGCGTGGTCGAGGCCAGCTCCTGCGCCATGACGGTGCGCGAAGGCGAGCAGATTGACTCCATGTTCTGGATCGTGATCGTGTCCAGATCCAGATAGATACCACCGTAATTCAGCAATACGCACATCCGAACGATGTCTGATCGATGAGCCGGATGCATCACCGGATTGCCGAATATACGCTGGGGCATGGGCACCGTGACGATTTCGGCAATCTCCTTGATGGCCTCCCAGTAGGGGCCGCCACGCTCGCCCAGACACCAGACAAGCACGCGAAAGCCTGGATGCTTCGCCGCTGCGGACCGCACTGCCATGTAATGACTGAAGCCGAAAGGCCTGACTCCCGGATGTTTTTTATTAGAGAAGTAGTCGATCTCATCGAGACCATCGTTTTTTGGTGTCGTTTCGACAAAATGGATCAGCTTGGGAAAACTCCCGACGATCGCCGCCGGGATGGGCGCGCAACCTGCCTCGCGCAAACACCGGTCGAGAACCAGCTTCATATCCGGCCGAGAATAATCGAACGCCTCTCCGATCGCTCCGACAGACGGAAATACGTCTTCCGGCAGCTTACCGACAATGAGAGGCGGAAAAGAAACATAGGATGAAATGATTTTATTTTCTATCAGCATAGAAAACAAAACACCTATATCGAAACCTTTCACCTCTCTACTTGCGCATTTATTACGATAAACGTATTCTCGAATAGGCAAAGAACCTAAAAGCTTGCTCGCGCCAGCTGGTGAAACCGTGTAAGCTGAAATTCCTTCCATGGCAGAAAGGGGCATCAACGTTGCTGGAAATTCTACTGCCTCAAGCGGCCGCGACGCACCTGCAGAAGGATGATCGTCGTATTTGATGACACAATCACCCAGCTGATGGGGCATTTTAACGATCAGAAGGCCGTTATAATCGACCCCCCAAACGATAAGATCCCAAGGCGTGGAGATTCTAGCAACGAGGGCCGCAGATTCTTCTTCAAAATTTTCCGGAATCGATGATCTGTCGGTTGCAATGGTCCTGTTCGCCCCTGAAGCCGCACACTGGCTCCACTGAATGACATGCGAAAAAACATCCGCAATCTGGGCGTCCGTCGCCAGAGCGTTGGCATCGAGCAGTCCGTTTTCGGCCATATAAAGCCGATCGACAGCTTTTGCTTCGAACGCGTCGACAAACGTAACGAGAGCGCTCGGGAGATTCCTGCGCTTGAATTTTTTCAAGGGTTCCGGGCCAGGTCTGGAGAGCACGAAAAGAGACATCGACAGGCTCCCGGGCCGCAGTATCATTGATGAATGGTTAAAAATCTGCCGAGTCACGTTTGTGCTCTTCGAAGTCCATTTTTATGGCTTAGGATTTTCGCCATGACAACGGCTTGAAGCCTCGTCCTGCGCAGGTTTTTATCCAAATAAAGCGAAGCATAAAGACAGGCACCTATTCTGGTAATCTTCTCTTATCCATTTCGGGATTTATGGTGTTTGCGTGGCCCGATCGCTGGGCGAGCACCAGGAGAAATTCGATGAGCCTTTCAATCAACACCAATGCCTCGGCGATGGTCGCCGTTCAGACCCTGAACGCAACCCAGACCGCCCTGAGCAGTGCAGAAAACACCATTTCGACCGGCCTCAAGGTCTCGAGCGCAGCTGATAACGCCGCTGCCTACGGCATCGCACAGCAGATGCAGGGCAACGTGTCCGGCCAGTCCGCCGTCAATGACGGTCTGTCCTTCGCCGCACAGACGGTCAGCTCGACCAGCACCGCCGTCAACCAGATCATCAGCGTGCTCAACAGCGTTCAGAACGCCGTCACCACGCTCGGCAACAATCAGGGCAGCCCCGCCGCCCTCGACCAGATCGGCACGCAGATCACAGGCCTGCTCCAGCAGATCGACACCATCGCACGCAATGCGACCTTCAACGGCGTCAACCTGATCGCCGGCAGCACCACAGACGGTCTGGGCATCACTGCCAACAGCCTGAAATACATCACCGGCCTTCAGGGTGATCAGACCACGGTCACGGGCTTCAATGCCGCCATCGCATCCTACATGGGTGGCACGAGCTCCGCAGGTGCTCCGAGCGTGTCCAGCTCGTTCTTCCAGACGGGCGTTGCCGGCACCAGCCTCACCGACGCTCTCGGACTGACCACCGGCGGCGGCACCGCAGGCGCCTCGCCGACCGCAAACGTCTTCGAAGCTTCGGGCGCATTGTCCGGCACAAAAGATGTCTCTTCGATGATTGCCCAGGTCCAGTCCGCCATCAAGGCAATGACGTTCGTTACCTCGACGCTGGGCGCCAACAGCAACGTCATCAAGAACATGAGCACCTACGGCTCAACCATCTCCGACAACCTTACCAACGGCATCGGCGCACTGACCGACGCCGACATGTCTGCCGCCAGCGCCAAGCTGACCTCGCTGCAGACCAAGCAGTCGCTCGCCATCAAATCGCTCACGATCGCTAACTCGCAGTCGCAGAACATCCTCTCGCTCTTCCAGTAAACGTAAAAAACCCTTGCTCCTCAAAAGGAGCAAGGGCCTCTCGCAATACTCAAATAACCATAAATCCTACTCAACAGGTCCGCTCAAGATTCGCGCTGCTACGATGACCGGGCTTCCAGCCGTGTCGGCGCCGGTACGAAACGTCGTCCATTTTCCAAGCGAGAAAACCCAGGTGCCCGTAAAACTCGCGACCTGGACATGCGGCTTACAATTTCCTTCTGACTGGCTGTCATCCTGACGACCGCATTGGGCCAGATCCGCATCGCCGATCGGAATATAAATATTCGTGTTCAGGCGTGCCGTTCGGCCGTGAATCTGGATTGACCCGTCGATGCCCGTTTTCTGTCCCTGCTGACCGTTATTCGCCGTATCGTCAGGGGCTCCGCGCGTAACGATATCGATATACTTCGTCTCGTTATCCGCACAAATTTCCACAGAGGCCGATCCGATGACCTGCCCCTGTGCGCCCGTTCGCCCTTGCACCACCGCCTGTATTTCAGCCACGCGCACAACCCCCGCAGGGCAACGCAAACTATCACCATTCCCGTGATAGACAGTCGTCTCGCCTGAAGCCACCGCAGCCATCGGCCAGGCACCCAGCATCAGGCTCGACGCGATACCCGCGACATGGCGGACCCGCCGCGCCTTCAGAACAATCTCCTGCGTTCCTGGCACCCGAATATTCCCCGATTTTCGTTATGAATTATGCGATCTGACCCTAATCCAGAATCAACGGAGCGATAAGAGCCCATAAACTGAAATAGTTGATAAAACGCTTGTTTTCCAACTCCCGGACGCGCGTTTCTTTCAATCGTCCCACGCGTGCCGAAACATGTTGCTCGCGCCCGAGGATCACGTTACCAACACAATCTCAAGGGCAACTGGCGCCCATAACAGTCCCAATCAAATTCGGTGCAGGCTCATGATCAGCGACATCACAACACGCAGTTTCGATGCGTTGAATGCCTATGGACAGACGCAACGCACCCTTCAAGGCGCCCTGAATCCGGCAGAAGCCGCCGAGCCATCGAACGATTCAGTCACGAGTTTCAGCAACGTGCTCGGAGATGCTCTTAAAAACGCCGTTCATGTTGGAAAAACAGCTGAGACACAGGCGGCTACAGGCCTGTCTG
Organism: Asaia sp. BMEF1; assembly: GCF_051628905.1. Classification (GTDB taxonomy): domain Bacteria; phylum Pseudomonadota; class Alphaproteobacteria; order Acetobacterales; family Acetobacteraceae; genus Asaia. The sequence continues at coordinate 1,488,320 of NZ_CP157575.1, forward strand.
GCGGTGGTGACATGACGGATATCGCCACTTCGGTCGCTGAAGCCAAATTGACGCTGCAAACTGTCACGACAGTTCGCGACCGCTTCGTTCAGGCCTATCAAGACATCATGAAGATGTCGATCTGACGTGCTCGCGCGATGCAGCACTCTGTCGATATCCACGAAATTCTGCAACAGAGCCTGTTCGTTGCCGTGAAGATGGGCGCTCCATCGCTTCTTGCTTCTCTTGCGGCCGGCATTCTGGTGTCGCTATTTCAGGCAGTTACCCAGGTCAACGAAGCCACACTGTCTTTTGTGCCCAAATTCGTCGCAGCGACCGCCGCGCTTATGCTGACCAGCTCTTTTCTCTACGCGACGCTTCACAGCTACGCGATGCAAATATTCGATCAAATGGTTATCGCCGGGGGATCATGATCTGTGTCGCCGCTCTTCCGGCCTTGACCAGCCTGAGCATGGGCTATGAATGATCTCTCTCTACCGCTCCCCGTTCTTGCCGCTCTTTTCGTCCTGACCCTGTGTCGGGTCAGCGCGCTTGTAATGACGGCACCAGGGCTCGGTGAGAGCACTTCCCCCATGACTGTACGGGCAGGGCTCGCGCTGACATTATCGATACTGATCCTGCCGCTGGTTCAGCCGCATCTTACGCCAATCGCTTCCCGAATCATGACAAGCCCCCCGCTCCTGGTGGCCGCCATTGCACAGGAGCTGCTCGTCGGTGCCTTTATCGGCTGGATAGCTCGCCTGGTCGCCCTCTCGCTCGTTATCGCCATGCAGTTCATCGCCACCTTTACCGGCCTTGCGAGCATATTGCAGCCAGACCCCGATCTCGGCGCTTCCAGCACGGCGATCAGCCACATGGCATCGTTTCTGATCCCGGTTCTTTTCCTGACAACCGGCCTCTACGTTTTTCCACTGGCCGCATTAACCGGGTCGTACACTGTGTTCCCTCCCGGACAAATGCCCTTGGTCAACGACATGGCGAAAGCGATCGTTATCGCCACAGCACTCAGCTTCAAGCTGGGAATTCAATATGCCGCGCCTTTCGTTCTTATCGGCACCTTATGGCCGGCAATGCTGGGGGTGCTGAACAGGCTCATGCCAGCGATACAGGTCTATGGTATTGCCATGCCGGCACAGCTGCTCGGAGGGGTTCTACTGATTGCTCTGCTCATTCAGGTGATTACGGGCGTCTGGCAGGAACGTATGCAGGAAGCGCTTTCGGAATTGCCAGGCATCCATGCTCAGCGCTGAAGCAGAACGCGGTCAATGCGTACTCCCGGCGATACTGAGCGTGACGGGAGAGCCGCGCGATGGCTGAAGAGAGTAGCAGCGAAGATCGCACACAGGCTCCTACAGCACGACGCCTCTCAAAAGCCCGGGAAGATGGCAATGTCGCGCAGTCGCGCGAAACGCAGATGCTGCTGGTTCTTGGCGTTTTCCTTGCCGTCTTTGCTCTCGTGGGAACAGCGTCGGCAACCCGCTTTGTCACCCATATGCACGGATTGATCGAACATTTTTCCACCCCGGTGGACGACATGGCAACCATCGGCATCGTCACTCAGCAGGCCCTGAAGGAGGGCATAATCCTGATGGCACCCATGGCTCTGGCGAGCCTGTTCACTGTCATCATCTTCAGCATGTTCCAGACACAGTTTCTTTTTCGCCCGCAAGCTCTGGCCCCGGACATTACCCGGCTCTCTCCCCTGGCTGGCCTGAAGCGGGTTTTCAGCGTCCGTAATCTGGTAGAGCTTCTCAAAAGCCTTACAAAATTCCTGATTTTCGGAATTGTCCTCTATAGTATTGCCTCAGGGACACTCGACATTGCGCCCGAGGCCGAAAGATGGACGATCCGCCGCCTGACCTACGAGCTTGTTTCCTGGTTCATCTATGCGACCTTGATCATTCTTCTCGTTCAGGCGGGCATAGCGGCCCTGGATGAACTTTGGACACGCTACAGCCGGGTCCAGAAACTTCGCATGAGTCATCAGGATATCAAGGACGAAACCAAGCAGGAGGACGGTGACCCTAAGATCAAAGCCAAGCGCCATCAGATCCGCATGCGCCGGGCACGGCAGCGCATGATCCAGTCCGTCAAGAAAGCGACCGTGGTTGTGACAAACCCGACGCATTATGCTGTCGCGCTATATTACGAAAGCACGGAGGCTGCGGCCCCTAAGATTGTTGCAAAAGGCGCCGACGAACTCGCAGCCCGAATAAGAGAAGCCGCTCAGGACGCTCGCGTGCCGATTGTAAACAGCCCGCCTCTTGCCCGCGGTCTGTATGCCCTTCCTCTCGACACCGAAATTCCGCCCGAATTTTTCAAGCCGGTTGCCGCCATCATCGCGTATGTCATCAAGCTCAAAACACCCCGCTCGCGGGCATGAGCGCACGAGCGGGATCGACGAATCCCCTATACCGGTACGATCCTGCGAAAACGGATGAGGCTGCGGGTCAATTTCTCGGGCGCCCAGTTGGGCATATGACGCCAGGGGGTCGTGACATTGGCGATATCGTCGGTGAGAGTGACGAACCGCTTCTGCTCTGACCCAACCCATTCAGGCACCCAGGCGGTCTCGATCTGGGTAATCCAGGCATTCCCCTCGATACGGAAGCGCCCGATATAGGAAACGAGTGTCTGGAGCAGCGCAGCGCGATCGGCGTCGTTGCGGGCAGGCGTTCTACCCTCGCCTTCGAGATTGAAGGCCACCCAGCCATCTGCAGTGAAAATGACGCGGCCGCGCGGGGCCTCACCCATAGCTGGAACGAGACAGGCCGTATCACGTTCCTCGACGCTATAGGCGATAAGCTCCCACGTACCGATGAGAGCCTGACGCAGCGATTCCCCCGTCACCTCTTCGATCGACGGCTTTGTCGCCATAGTCTCACCTGTCATCCAATACGCCCCGCTCAATGATCGCCATTACTTGTCGTGCAACTTGTTATATCCCTGTTTTCATAAAATTCGACGCCTATCCTGTTCAACACAAGATCGCGCGAAGTCCTGAATTGGGGCGCAGAACAAAGCAGAAGATGGCGCGGGGCGCTAGTGTCGGAAAGGCAGACCTGCCATGCTGGCGAAGCTCGCGCCAGTCTCTGCCTGATCTCTCGAAGTTTGGCAGGGGTGGTTCAGGTAGAGACGGGCAAAGCAAACATCGGCCTGGCAGAAATGGCGATCAAGAGCTGGCACTACATGCGCAAACCGGGTCGGGACTACCCCCGACCCGGCTCAGACCCAAGCCACTCAGATCTCCACCCTCTTAACACCGGGGAAGAACAGAGAAGGCAGGGTCTACGGCTACAGAGAGGGTCCGGTAAAAAACTGGGAAGTTACAGCCTACCCATCAGGATCAAAATCACCAGAACCAGTACGATGAGTCCTACGCCACCGCCGGCGCCATAACCGGTCCAGGCTGTTCCATACCAACCACCGTAACCACCAAAAGTGCCTAGCAGCAGGAGTACGATGATAATAAGAACGATGATATTCATGGTGGGCTTCCCCCGGCGGCAGTCATGATTGCCCCGCCGTGAGCCCTACACGTTTCAGAAGGGCTCAGGTTCGCCGCCACCGCGGCCATCGACCCATATTTTAGGTTACTATGCATTTTATGCCACAGCCGTTACAATTTGCGGAGCGCACGCACTGCTGAAACAGAGCGTCCTCCGACAGACCTCCTCCTGAAAAAACCTCATGTGCATTCCCTAGCTCGCTGAGAGCGCGCAGCGTTGCGCGAGCCCGTCTGTCGCTTGTACTGCCACGATGCTTCGTCACTTGTTGCAACCTGCTCTCGTCCAGCTAGCGAACGGATACAAACCGTCCGCCCCTCCGTCGGGACCCACGCACTCAGCTGGCTGACGCACCCTCGCATGTCCAATTGATTTCTCCAGATAAATAAATCGGAACCGAAATATTCACAGAAGACAAAACCGAAATATAGCGGAACATATATAGAATATTGAAAACCAAACTCGAAAAACTCACCGGTTCTATAATTTTTTATTTATGATCTATAAAAAAATATCATAAACCATATCAAATTAAATAACATTGAAAATTTATGCATCGTCTATATATTGAAAGTAATGGACAACAGGAATAACGCCTTTTATCGCCTCAAAACGGTCAGCTTTTTGCCATTAAACTGTCGTTAAAGTGAGATTGACTCTCATAACAGATCCGTGATCAAGTCCTCGAGCGATGAACGGCCGGGGCCATTGGTCTTCGACAAAAAATCTCCCATCCCTCATTGCGACTTCGCAGAACGCCTGCGCCGGACAATCTCACATTTCGAGGGCGATATGACGAACAAATCCAGAACGAGATCACTGCTCACCCTGTTGCTCGCCGGTTCCACGGTCGCAACATTCGCGGGCCAGGCGGCCCACGCGCAGATCAGCCCGGATGCCTTGCGTGAGGCATTTCGCGTGGCACCGCACCCCGGCATGATGCCTCATGGTGGTCGTCTTTTCCCCGGCAGCTCGCTCAATGGCGTGCCCGGCTTCCCGCTTCCAACCGTTCATACGCAAAAAGCCTATGACCCGCAGGACAGCTTCACGGCCAAATGGACCCGTGCAGACGCCATGCAGATCAAGGCGCATTCCGACACGTCGGTTGCCGCTGGCAAGAATTCGCTGCCGCAGCAGCTCGTCATGCCCGATGTCCCGGCCGATTTCCCGGCAACCAATCCCGATGTGTGGGTCTGGGACACCTGGACTCTGATCGACAAGAAAGCCAACCAGTTCAGCTATAATGGCTGGGAGGTCATTTTCTGCCTGACCGCCGACAAGAATGCCGGATATGGGTTCGATGATCGTCATACCCATGCCCGTATCGGCTATTTCTACCGCCGCGCTGGCGTACCAGCGAGCCGCCGTCCGACCAACGGCGGATGGATCTATGGTGGCCATCTGATCCCGGAGGGCGCGCAGGAGCAGGTTTTCGCAGGAACAGATTACACCATCACAGCCGAATGGTCGGGCTCGATGCGCCTGATCGACCCTACGAGCAACAAGGTTTCGCTGTTCTATACCGACATGGCCTTCAACCGGAACTCTGCCGGGCAGGACATTACGCCTTCACAGGCTGTGATCACCCAGAGCCTTGGCCAGATCCATGCCGATTTCAACCATGTCTGGTTCACCGGCTTTACGAAACATACGCCTCTGCTTCGTCCTGACGGCGTTCTGTACCAGAACGGCGCGCAGAACCCTTATTACAATTTCCGCGATCCGTTCACCTTCGAAGACCCGAAGCATCCGGGTACGAACTACATGGTGTTCGAAGGCAATACGGCTGGCCAGCGTGGCACGGCAGATTGCTCCGCAGAAGACCTCGGCTACCGTGCCAACGACCCGCACGCAGAAACCGTGCAGCAGGTACTCGCAACCGGCGCCTATTACCAGAAGGCCAATATCGGCCTCGCGATTGCCGAGGATTCCTCGCTGTCAAAATGGAAATTCCTGCCGCCACTGGTTTCGGCCAATTGCGTGAATGACCAGACCGAGCGTCCCCAGATGTATATCAAGGACGGCAAATATTACATCTTTACCATCAGCCATCGCACCACTTATGCAGCCGGTGTCGATGGGCCTGACGGCGTCTACGGTTTTGTCGGTAACGGCATCCGCAGCGACTTCCAGCCCATGAATTACGGCTCGGGCCTCATGCTCGGCAACCCGACCGATCTCAACGAGGCGGCTGGCACCGATTATGATGCCAACCCGAACCAGAACCCGCGCGCCTTCCAGTCCTACTCGCATTACGTGATGCCGGACGGGCTCGTGGAATCCTTCATCGATACGGTAGAAGGGCGTCGTGGCGGCGCGCTGTCACCGACGGTCAAGGTGCGCCTGCGTGGCGATGCGTCGGCGGTCGATACGCGTTATGGCGATAACGGTCTTGGTGGTTATGGCGACATCTCTGCCAATCGCGCCGCGATCAATGTGGTCGGGTTCATCCAGGATCTGCTGAGCCAGAAGAGCCAGCTCGGGTCGGATACGAACATGCGCATGCGCTCCTTCCTCAACACGAGCCAGTAACCTCAGGCCCGGTCTGCGCGTTACAACGCGCAGACCACACTTCCCTCGATCTGGCAGGTGATGATGCTGCGGCGCGCTTCCGTTTTTCCCCGTCCGATACGTCGTCCAACCCATTCTTCCAGCAGATTGCTCTGCGGTCTTGCCACGACACTAGGCCTCGCCCTCCAGGGCTTTGCTCCAGGATTGGCCGCAACCACCACAGGCGCCCCACCTGTTACAGCATTCTGGCGGCCCGCCCTGCATTATACGCCCTCTGCCCATTGGATGAACGACCCAAATGGTCCGTTCTTTCTCAACGGCACCTGGCATCTTTATTACCAGTACAATCCTGAAGGCATGGTTTGGGGGCATACCTCCTGGGGTCATGCGACCAGCTCCGATCTGCTGCACTGGCAGGAACAGCCCATCGCACTGTCCGCCACGCCCGGCCACGACATTTTTTCAGGCTCGGTCGTCTATGATCGTGATAATCATTCGGGCCTTGGTTCGACCGGCTCCCCGCCTCTGCTTGCGCTCTATACCACGGTGTTCAGCGGCGATCCGGCGCATCCCGACGGCACACAAGCGCAGTCTGTCGCGCTGAGCCTCGATCAGGGCCGCTCCTTCGTGCCTCATGAGGGCAACCCGGTTCTGACGCTTCACCCCGATTCCAGACAATTTCGAGACCCGTCCGTCACCTGGTACGCCCCGGGAAAATTCTGGGTCATGACGACCGTGGTGGCCGACGCGCAGGTCGTGAAGCTCTATCGCTCGACCGATCTTCTGCACTGGGATTTTCTGAGCGATTTCCAGCCCTCGGGATATCGCAAACCCGGCATGTTGTGGGAAATGCCCTGCCTCATCCCCCTGCCTCTCGACGGCAATGAGCGCGATCTGCGCTGGGTCATGATCGTCAGCGTCAATCCGTGGAGCATCGCTGGCGGGTCGGGCGTGCAGTATTTCACGGGGCATTTCGATGGCACACGCTTCACCTCTGACACGCTGCCAAAAGAGGGCTCCGACCCTGCTGCCTATCACTGGCTTGATCACGGCGCGGATAATTATGCCGCCATACGCTTTGCCAACACGCCCGATCAAAGCCCGCGTCTGATCAGCTGGATGAGTAACTGGGCCTATGGAGAGCACCTTCCTACTGCACCCTGGCGCGGCCAAATGACACTACCCGTCACTCTTTCGCTGCACAGCGATCACGGCCAAATCGCCCTGCATCAGAACCCGACGCCCGAATACGAGCATTTCGCGCAGGCGCATCCGGGCCGGAATTTCACGGCGCGGCGCCTCGCCGCCGGGTCGAGCTGGCATCTGGGCATAAAAAGCAGCGTGCAGGATATGACCGTGACCCTGAGCAGCACCGGCAAAGGCAAGGCGGGTGTCGTGCTGCGTCAATCAGCAGACAGGAAAGAGGGGACCCGCATCAGCTATGATTTCGGCACCCATCTTCTGACCCTCGATCGCAGCCATTCAGGAAAAACCGATTTTTCGCCCGATTTCAGCCTTGTTCATATTGCCCAATTGGCGCCACGGAACGATACGATAACGCTTCATATCGTGGTCGATCGCAGTTCGGTCGAGGTTTTCGCCAACGGAGGAGAGTTGCGCATGACAGATCTGATCTTCCCGCGTGAAAGCAGCAACGACATGACCCTTTTCGCCACTGACGCCCCAACCCTCATCAACGCTCTTCATGTTGCGGATCTGAGCCCCTGAAAGGGCGCTCAGGGATGCAGAGGCTGGAAAAGGCGCCGTGCCGAGCCCAGCACCCGCTGCTGATAGGCCAGATTGAGGGTGAGCGTATGCGAATGATAATTGCCGATCGCACGCATCAGATCGCCATGGGTTTCGTTCAGGTAAAGACGCATGATCGCACCTGCCGCGCTGATATTGTAACAGGGCTGGGTCAGGAGCTTGCGGTAAACGAGAGCGGGGGCAGCGTGTGTGAAGCGCGCAATCGGCCCCACCCAGCGCGTATTGACCTGCATCAGCCCCAGATCGTCCGTTCCGTTACTATTATGATGCACAAGGCCGCTCTGCCCGTTTTCGACCGCCAGGATAGAAGGCAGGATCCGGGGCGGCAGGTGATACAGAGACGCCACAAAAATCATGCAGCTGGCATAGGCGACCGCCATGGCCCTTCCTTTTTAAATCGGGATCGATTCTGATGCGCTTTTTCAGCACGGTAACACAATCATGCAAGGCGCGAGCGCCAAAAACCTGCCGCGAGCCCGGAACGGAAGAGAGCGGTTTTACCCTGCTCGAATTGCTGGTTGTGATTGCCATTCTCGGCCTTCTGATCGGACTCGTCGCCCCTGCGGCCCTGCGCCAGCTTGGCGGCGCGCGTAATTCGGTCGCCCATCAATCCATCCAGCGTCTAGGCGAGGTTCTCGATCTCTATCGCCTCGACATGGGTAATTATCCCAGTTCGGAGGAAGGACTGCACGCTCTGATCGAACGCCCTCAAGGCGCCGAAAACTGGAACGGCCCTTACCTGAAGGATGGCGCAGAGCCCAAAGACCCGTGGCACCATCCCTATCTCTACGCTGCCCCCTCAGAGCGACCGGGCCATGAATACGATCTGTGCTCCGGAGGAGCGAAGAACGTCACAAACGATCGCGCCGCCATGATCTGCAATCCGTGAGGTGCGCCATGATGGCCTTTCCGCCCACCACAACAGCCCTCGTTATTGCTTCCCCCTTTATAGGGTCGTTTCTCGGCGTACTGGCCTGGCGGCTGCCAGAGGGCCGCTCGCCGTTTTTCAACCGGTCCCGGTGTCCGTTCTGCAACAACGCGCTGAGGGCTGTCGAACTCATACCGCTTGTCAGCTACATCGTGCAGAAAGGCAGGTGTCGGCGGTGTAAGGCGCCGATCGACAAATTTCATCCCCTGATGGAAGTCGCAGCCCTGCTCGTTGCGGGAAGTGCCGATCTGGCAACGCATTTCGACCCGGTAGGTGACGACCCGGCGCGGATCATGGCTCAGGGATGCCTTTTCGGCTGGGTGCTGCTCTTGCTGGCGGCCATCGATCTGCGCAGCCACACCCTGCCCGATTATCTGACCCAGCCTCTTCTCGGTGTCGGTCTTCTCTTCGCAGCCCTTCAGGGCAGAACGAATTTCCATGTTCACACACTCACTGCCCTGCTCTCATGGCTCGCCTTCGAAGGGGTGGCGACGCTTTATCGCGCCCTGCGTCATCGCGAGGGGCTTGGGGGGGGCGATGCGAAGCTGATCGCCGCTGGCGGCGGTTGGCTGGGCCCTCTTCTCTTGCCTGAGATCGTCTGTTCTGCCGCGATCATGACTCTCATCGCCGCCGCTATCAGCACGCGAGGCAAGCTGAAAGGCGCCATGAGAATCCCTCTTGGCCCTGGCCTCTCTCTCGCTCTCTGGGGTGGCTGGCTGATCGAAACCTCGGGCCTCGCCTATGCCTGAACAGGCACTCAATGCCCTCTCTGCTCTGCTCGTCGAAACCGGACGCTGCGACCGCCGCGCCATAGACCGTGCAGAACGCGCGGCCGAACAGAATGGCGGACGGCTGGACCAGATCCTGCTTCAGCTCGGTCTCGTCTCCGAAGTCCTTATGGCGGCAAGCTATGCCGAGCTACTGGCCCTGCCACAGGTTTCTGCCGTACATTATCCGTCAGAGCCCGTATTGCCCGAGGCTCTTTCGCCGCGTTTTCTGCGCGACGCACATGTTGTGCCGTTGGCCGTTGAAGGCTCTACGCTGCGCCTTGCAATGCGCGATCCGCTCGACAGCTTCACCCCCGAAGCGCTCGGGGCCGCGACCGGCCTGACCATCGCCCCCCATGTCGCCCTGCCGCTCGAACTCGAAGCGGCACTGGATCGGCTTTATCCCAAAGAGACGCCCGGGCCTGCCAGCGACACGACCGATGAGGCCCCGCTCGAAGACGATGCAGAACGGCTGAAAGATCTTGCCTCCGAGGCGCCAGTCATACGCCTCGTCAACCAGATCATCAGCCGCGCCGTCGAGACGCGCGCATCCGATATCCATATCGAGCCATTCGAAGACAGGCTGCGCGTGCGCTATCGCTATGACGGCGTTCTTCATGAGGTCGAGACGCTCTCGGCGCAGCTCATTCCGGCCATTCTCTCACGCGTCAAGATTATGGCGCGGCTCGACATCGCCGAGCGGCGCCTGCCCCAGGATGGACGCATCAAGCTCGCCGTACGTGGCCATGAAATCGATTTTCGTGTCTCGACCATACCCTCGCTTCACGGCGAGACGCTCGTGCTGCGCGTGCTCGACCGCTCCAGCGTGCGCTTCGACTATGCGACGCTCGGTCTTGCTGACAATCTCGTCGCCAGATTGCGTGACCTGCTGGCGCTGCCCAATGGTATCGTGCTGGTCACCGGCCCCACCGGCTCGGGTAAAACCACGACGCTCTATACCGGGCTGACAGACCTCAACGCCGTCACCCGCAAGCTGGTCACGATCGAGGATCCGATCGAATATCAGCTTGCGGGCATCAATCAGGTGCAGGTCAAACCCCAGATCGGGCTCAGCTTTGCAGCGCTGCTACGCTCCATCCTGCGTCAGGACCCCGATGTGATCATGCTGGGCGAAATACGCGATAACGAGACGGCCCAGATTGCGGTCCAGGCCGCGCTGACCGGTCATCTGGTCCTGTCCACGCTGCACACGAACTCTGCCTCCGCCGCCGTAATCCGGCTGCGCGATATGGGGGTGGAAGATTATCTTATGACCGCCGTACTGCGCGGTGTTCTGGCACAGCGTCTGGTCAGAAGGCTCTGCCCGCATTGCAAGACAAGCTACACGCCGCCTGAAGCATTGATCGACCGGCTGGGCCTGAACGACCTCACGAATGGCGCATCCGTTACGCTGTATCAGGCGACGGGCTGCCCGCATTGCCGACAGACGGGCTATCTGGGTCGCCTTGCCATTGCGGAGTTGCTCGAACCCGATGAAACCATCGAGAAGCTGATTTTCGAGCGCGCCGACCATCTGGCCATCGAACGCGCCGCCATCGCTGCCGGAATGGAACCGCTTTTCACGGCAGGCCTGAGGGCCGCTCTGGCAGGGGAGACCACGATAGAAGACGTGACGCGCAGCGTCCGCGCCACGGTCTGAGCGCGTGGCGACCTACGCCTATAAAGCCATAGATGCCCAGGGCGCGCTGCTGAGCGGATCGCTCGACGCCCAGAACGAGGCCGAAGCGGTTGCCGCCCTGCGTCGCCTTGGGCACATCCCCGTCACGCTCGGCCCGTCGCGTCCCGGGGGGCTGAACCAGACGCTCTCCGGCTTGTCATTTTCTTTCTCGCGACGCGACCTGACGCGCAGCGAACTGTCCAACCTCACGCGCGAGCTCGCCGTGATGCTGGGCGCCGGACAGGATATCGACCGAGCCCTGCGTTTTCTGATCGAAACCGCGCAGGGCTCCCGCCCAAAGGCGGTTCTGAACGCCGTTCGAGACCGGCTGCGCGACGGGCGGGCCCTGCATCTGGCGATGGGCGCTGCGCCGAAAAGCTTTCCGAGGCTCTATCTCGGCATGGTACGCGCGGCCGAAGCCACGGGCGATCTGGCGCCCACCATGGAGCGCCTCGCCACGCTGCTCGAACGCGAACGCGCTCTGGCGAGCACCGTGCAATCGGCCATGATCTATCCGGCCATTCTCAGCCTTGCCGCCATCGGTTCGGTCACGCTGTTGCTGACGAAAGTCCTGCCGCAATTCACGCCGCTCTTTGCACAGAATGGCGTCGCCCTGCCTGCCTCTACGCGCTTGCTGACCGAAACGGGCGCATTGATCGGCCATTATGGCGTGTTCGGCCTGATCGGCATCGGGATTATGGCGCTTGTTGCGCGCTTTCTTCTCGCCCGGCCCGATATAAGGAGCGTGGTCGATCGCCTGATTTTGCGCCTGCCCGGAATCGGCGCGCTGAGTCGTGAAATTCTGGCGGCCCGCCTGGCACGTATTCTGGGCACGCTTTTGGTCAATGGCGTGCCGCTTCTGGCCGCGCTGGATATCGTGCGCGAGGCTTTGGGCAACCGGGCGGCGATTGCGGCCGTCGATGCTGCAACAGACAGCGCCAAGCAGGGGGCAGGACTTTCGGGCACGCTCGACCGGGCCGGGCTCTTCCCGCGTCGGCTGATCCATTTGCTGCAACTTGGCGAGGAAACGGCACAGCTCGGCCCCATGGCGCTGCGTGCCGCCGATATCCATGAGGAACAGGCCCGTATCGCCATACAGCGCCTTGTGGCCATTCTCGTACCGGCCATCACCATCGTGATGGGGTTGATGGTGGCCGGTATCGTCTCTTCGCTGCTTCTTGCCATGCTGAGTCTGAACGATCTTGCGCAGTAAAGGCCGCGCCGAAAGCGGCTTCACCCTTCTCGAAATGCTGGTCGTGCTCGCCATCATGGGGGCACTCGGGGCGATGCTCGTCGCACGCGGTCCTTCCCATTCCGCCCGTCTCGAACTGCGCGGCGCGGCGCGCGAACTCGCTGCCGGTCTGCGCGAAGCGCATATACGCGCCCGTTATTCCGGCAAGGCACAGATCTTTTTCATCGACCCGGCGCGGCAAAGCTACGGTACCGTCGGTGCTGTACCGCATGGCCTGCCGAAAATCGGGTTTCTGCCCGTCACCCCCAGCCGCTTTGTCTTTTACCCCGATGGCAGCGCTGCCGGTCCGGTCGTAACGCTTGTCAGCGGTCCGAGCCGTATCACCCTTGGCGTCAACTGGCTGACCGGCGCCGTGGAGGCCCGCGGCGGATGAAACAGCACATGAGGCAGAAACTGGATCACGAGGCAGGATTTACGCTGATCGAGGTGCTGATCGCCTTCATCATCGTCATGCTTTCTCTCGGCGTGCTCTATCGCGGCATGCTCGACGGGGTGGGCGCCACCCATCTGGCGAATGCCACTCACGAAGCGCTGTCGCGCGCGCAATCGCATATGGCGGCCATAGGCCATGGCATGCGCCTTGGCGCCTATGTGCAGAGCGGCGATGATGGCAGTGGCTTCCATTGGCGGGTTGTGATGACCCCCCAGCAGAGCGCTGCCAGCAGGGTGCTCTATCATGTTGCCGTGACGGAATCCTGGCCCGACCCGATGACCGCCTCGGGGCGCCGGGCGCTTACCCTCACCACGCTCCGCCTCGGCCCCCCGGAGACGCCGCCATGAGCGGGGGCCGACAGAAAGAAGCGGGTTTCACCCTGCTCGAAATGCTGCTCGCTCTAGTCGTATTCTCGATCGTGATGCTGGTGCTGCGTCAGGGTTTCGATGCCGCCACACGCGTGTTCGAGAAACAGCGCACAACTCTCTCTGCGCAAGGCGATCTGGGAGCGATCGATCGCTTTCTGCGCCAGACGATTGCCACTGCCGATCCGGGTGCGGGACAGGACGGGCCGCTTTTTGTCGGCAGGCCGCATGGGCTGGTTCTGCGTGGGCCTGCGCCTCATGCCCTCGACGACCGCCCCGAGGCACGCGCCGATATGCGACTCTCTGTTGATGAAGCGCACCGGCTTGTGCTGATCTGGACACCTCACCGACACGTGATCGAACCTGCCCCACCGCCCCGAACCCGCCTTCTTCTCGAAGGTCTCACCGCACTCGATTGCAGCTATTATTCAGACGGACACTGGAACACGACATGGTACGGCAACAAACTGCCCCAGCTTGTGCGGCTGCGCCTGATTTTCGCGAAAAGAGACCCCCGTCACTGGCCCGATATCGTCGTCGCTCCCCTGCTCGACCCCATGCCATGAGGGCGGAGACGGGCCCCTCATGACGCTTCGCCTGTTTCTGCTCTGGTGGGGGCGGCAGCTTTTCTCCCTGATCCCGCAACGGCTCAGGGAAGGCCGCTTCATGCCGGCCAGACCCGTTCTGTTTGCCCTGCCGCAAGAGACCCATCTCGATCTGACCCTGTCCTTTCGCGATCGGACAACGGCGCTCGGCAGGCTGGGCCTCTCCGATCATGAAGACAGCGAAACACGGTCACGCTGCCAGAGCGCGCTGAAAAAGACCTCGCGCCCGGCACGGCTGATTCTGGTCCTGCCTGATACGCAGATTATGCAGCGCAGCGTAACCCTGCCTCTGGCAGCCGAAAACGACCTGCGAACCGTGCTGGGTTTCGAGATGGACCGCCTCACCCCTTTCCCTGCGGAGACGCTTTTCTGGGGCCACGCCGTGACGCAACGCGATCCGGCCCAGAGGACCGTCAAGCTCAGCCTCTCCCTCGCGAGGCGAGCCGTCGTCGAGCCGCTTCTGGCGCCACTCTCGGCGCTGGGCCGCACGCCCGATACGCTTGAAAATGCCAGCGGCACAAAGCGCATCGCGCTCTCGCCACGGCGAGGCGCACAACGTTTCGGTCTGTCGGACCCGCGCCGTCTGGCCGGGGCGAGCGCCGCTCTGATGGTGGTCGCGCTTATCGGCCTGGCCTTCTGGCAGCAATCGCTGCGTCTTGGCAGGCTCGAAACCGAAATCGCCACGCTCCGCCCTGACGCTCTGCAAGCGAGCGCCCTGCGCCATCAGATCGAAGACCATCGGGCGGAAGCCGGAATCGTGCAGGGGGCGCATAAACGCTGGGGAGACCCGCTCGAAATTCTGTCGGCGCTGACCGACGCCCTATCGGACCGAACCTATCTCACCGATCTGAGCCTCAGACAGGGGCAGTTGCTGATCAGCGGTCAATCCATCGAACCAACAGCTCTTATCCAGACCCTGAGCCGCATGCCGCTTTTTCGTAATCCTGCCTTTATAGCCCCGGTGACGCATCTCACGGGACAAAGCGCCAGCCAGTTTTCGCTCCGAATCGATATCGGCGCGGCGAAAGGCAGCACGCCCGGAAACGGTGCGCCCAGAAGCGATACGCCAAGAAATGACACATCGGGGGGCGACACGCCATGAAGGTGTCGTCTTCCTCGCTTCCCGAGGGCCGTCGCGGGCAGATACTCGCCAGCGCTCTGCTCGTGATGACGCTTATCCTGACCTGGAGCCTTGCGCTCGGCCCGATCCTCGACGTGTACGCCACCCGTGCGCATCGCATCGCTGCCGCAGAGCAAACGCTGGACCGCATGCGCCATCTGCAGGAAATTCTACCGCATCTGCGCCTCTCTGCAGCGCGTCTCCCGCAGGGCGGCTCGCGTTTGATAGAGGGCAGCAGCGATGCCATTGCCGGTGCGAACCTCCAGGATCTGGTCCAGAAGATCGCCACCGATCAGGGCGCCGATCTCGGCAGCAGCGAGACTCTTCCTCCTGTCAAAGACGGGCATTATCGGCGTGTCGGGCTGCATATCACGTTGACAGCGCCCTATGCGGTTCTGGTGCGTGTGCTGACGTCATTCGAAACCAGTGCCCCGGCCATGGTGAGCGACGCGCTGCATCTGCATGCAGCCGAAAGCGAGGGCGCCGCGCCCGACAGCATGAGCTGCGATATGAGCGTTTTTGCCTATCGTCGTGAAACGAGCATCGCCTCGTCGAAAGGAGGCACCCCATGATGGGCGTGCGTCGCCTCTGGCTGCTTTCCCCTCTCCTGGCCTCTCCTCTGCCGGTCGCCCTGCTCCCAGTCTCCCTGTTCCCAGTCTCCCTGGCAGCTCCTGCGCTTGCCGCGTCACAGAACCCGTTGACGGAGCCGCTCGCCAAGCAGGAGATCATACTGGCGCGCCCGCTTTTCACCTCAACCAGGCGACCGCCCCCGAGCAATGCCATGGTGGCAGGCACGCCAAGGCTGTCTGCAATTATCGACGGGACCGGGCAGCAACGCGCTATTTTCATGCTGCCCGGCCGCGAGCGCGGCGTCATCGTGCCGGTGAACGGCGTCATCGGCGCGTGGCAGGTGATCGGCATAGAACACGGTGCCGTGCGCATCAGGGATGGGCATGGCGAGAGACTGTTACGCCCTGACCGTGAGCGGCCTGGCCCTGAGCCCATCGAGCCTGACGCTGCGGATCAGCTCCCCTTCGCCCCCGCATCGCAGGCTCCTCAACGCCCCGAGACCGATTTCGCACCGCCCGCCTCCTCTCTCGACAACGCTACACCAGGTATGCCCCAATGATTTTCCAGCCTCGCGCTTTCTCCCGCCTTCGCCTTCCCCGCGCGCGCGCTGTGACCCTCGCCTCAAGCACGGCGCTCTGTGCCGCGATGCTTCTTTGTCTGTCGGGCTGCGACAAGGGGCCGCCGAAGGTCAAACCGCTCGGCGGCCCCCTGCCTCTCTCGGGTATGTCGCAGGATATGTCAGAGGGGCGCCTCGCAAACGGAACCACACCGGGACAGGCCCAGACCAGTCTCGGTCGGGCGGCCTTGCCCAGCCTGCCGGTTGCGGGCAGCACGACCGGTATCGGCCAGATTTCGCTCAATTTTGCCGATACCGATATTCGTGACGCGGTCGCACAGATCCTGAACGATATTCTGCATGTCAATTACGCCATTGACCCGTCGGTAAAGGGACAGGTCACGCTGCGTACCAGTGAACCTCTGACCAATGCGCAGGTCCTGCCTGCCCTTCAGGTACTGCTCTCTCAGGTTCATGCGGTCCTGATCCATGCGGACGGGCTTTATCGCGTCGTCCCCAGCCAATCGGCGCCGGGGGCCGCACAGGGGGCCGCTGCGGGCATGGCCGACAGCCTGTCGATGGGCGGCGAAGTGATGGTGGCGCTGCGCTATGCGCAGGCCAGCAATCTGGCTCATGCGCTGCAACCTTTCGTGCAGAATGGCGCGCGAGTCACCCCGGTCGAGAGCGGCAATGCGCTGCTCGTAAGCGGCGATCCTTCGGCGCGCAATGCGCTGATCGAAGTCATCAGGGCTTTCGATGTCGACTGGCTGAGCGCGCAATCCTACGCCCTGCTACCGGTCGATTCCGGCACTGCCAAGGATATGGCGACGGCGTTGCAAAGCGCCCTGCACGGCACGAACAACTCGCTCTCGCAACTCGTGCAGGTTTTGCCGCTGAGCCGCGTCAACGCCGTGCTCGTAGTCTCGCGCACGCCACGTTATATCGAAGATGCTAGGCGCCTTTTTTCCCTGATCGAGCGTCACAGGCGCGCAACGGTGCGAAGCTGGCATATCTTCTATGTGCAGAATTCCAGCGTGAACGATGTCACCTACACGCTACAACAGGCCTTCACCCCCGAAAACGTCACAGCAATGCCCCCCGGCAGCACGGGCGGTGCGGGTCAGAACACGCAGACAGGGTTTACGGGTGCCATGTCCAGCGCCATGGGTGGCGGCGCGGGCGGTGGTGCTGGCGGGCTTGCAGGCGGTCTGACAGGCAATCAGGGCACGGCTGGGCTCGGCGGCAACGGCACGACAGGGCTCGGTCAGAATACGGGTCAGAATACGGGCCAAAACGCTCAGGGCACCCAGCAGGCGGCCATGAACAACCCTTTGCTCGGCGGGCTCGACAACAGCGGAACCGGGGGAGAGAGAAATACCGATACGCTGCGTATTCTCTCCAACGCACAGCATAATGCCATTCTTGTTTTCGCCACCGATCAGGAGAGCGACGAGGTCGACCAGATGCTACGGCGCATTGATGTCATGCCGCTTCAGGTGCGTATCGATGCCGTCGTGGCCGAGGTGCAGCTCAATGACGCCCTGCAATACGGCACGCAGTTCTTTTTCAAATCAGGCGGCATAAACGGGGTTCTGAGCGGCAACAGCCAGAGCATCACGGCAGGCACACTGGCAACGGCCGCGTTCAGCCATACGCTGCCCGGCTTCATTATCGGCGGGGCGAGCGGTGGCGGCGCTCCGTTTGCGATCGACGCGCTCCAGAACGTCACGACCGTGCATGTGCTGTCCTCGCCGCAGCTTATGGTGCTCGACAACCGCGCGGCGCGTCTGCAGGTCGGTCAGCTCGTCCCGGTACAGATCGGCTCGCAATCGAGCACGATCGGCACCTCGGTCTATAACCAGTTCACCTATCAGCCGACGGGGGTGATCATGGAAGTGACCCCCCATGTCAGCCAGAGCGGTCTGGTGACGCTCGATGTCTCGCAGGAGGTCAGCTCCGTCAGTGCCAATGCCGCGAGCAATACCAGCAGTGCGGCAAACCCCACCTTCAACGATCGCTCCGTCAATTCGCGCGTCGTGGTGCAGGACGGTCAGACAGTGGGCCTCGCCGGTCTGATTACCGAGAATTCGAGCCGCGCCAATAGCGGCATCCCCTGGCTCAAGAATATTCCCGTGCTCGGCTTTCTGGCCGGAAGCCAGAACAATAATCGCCAGCGCACCGAATTGCTGATCCTGATCACGCCGCATGTCATTCATGACCAGCGCGAGGCGGTCGATCTGATGGAAGATCTGCGCGACACCCACCCCAACGCCGCCGATGTGCCCAATGAGCTGACGCCCATGCATGGCACAGGCAGCGCCGACCCGCAAAAGCGCATTCGCGAGAGCCTCAGGCTGGATCATTGAGCGCAACGCGAAGACAGCGCGAGGGCGGTTTCGCCCTGCTTATCACGCTCTGGACGCTGGCCGGGCTGTCTTTTCTCGTGGCTATGGTCCTGGCGCAAGCCGGGTCGGAACTACGCGAGACGCGCCTTCTCCGCCTCACCACCCAGATGGATAGCCTTGCCGAGGGAGGAGTCTGGGCCGGCGTCTTTCATGAGCTTGGCCCGGAAAAAACCCGTTGGAGCGCCGACGGCACCCCGCACAGGCTGATGCAGGATGGCATGACGCTGACGATATGGGTGCAGTCGCAAGCCAGCCGCGTCAACCCGAACACGGCCCCGCGCCCGCTCCTGGCAGCGCTCCTGCAACAGAGCGGGGCAGCACCCGCACAGGCCGATGGCCTCGCGGGCAATCTCGTCGCCTGGCGCAACAGAAGCCAGGGCGACGACCCGAGTGAGCAAAGGCGCTATCTGGCCGCGGGTCTGCCCTACAGGCCGCCTCATGCGCCCTTCCAGACACTTCAGGAGCTGGCGCTCGTACCCGGAATGACCCGGCCATTGCTCGATACTCTGCGCCCGCATCTCTCGCTGACGCAGACAGAAGATCTCCGCCTGCCCATAACCGATCCATTCACCCGTGCTGCCCTCGCCCGCTCGGGCATCGCGCCTCTGCCCACGCTCAAGCCGGGTCAAACGCACGCCTCAAGCGTCGATATCGTCGTCAGGGTCGAAGACGGTCAGGGAGGTTCTGTCGAACGCCGGGCTGCTTTCCTGCTCACAAACGACACTGGGCGCAGCGCCCCGACAATTCTGAGGCTGGCACAAGGGATGCCTTGAGCGGGATTGCATGGATGATGTCACGCAAGCACTGATCGATATATCCTATGAGCTCCGGCAAGATCGTCCACTTCACCCTCCGCTATCTGCCGTTAAGATAAAATCGCATGCGCCTCGGTTGCGTATAAAAACACATTGGCCAACAGCGTCTTCTGTATGATGAGGAAGTATCGGCAACCTCCCAGGACGGTCGTTGATATGTCGCGTAGTGCGACCCGTGGGACTGCCAGACCACGCCAAACCGTGATGATTATACAACATAGTCAGGCATTTCATCGAGCGAGATGCGAGACTGGTTTTGCTACACCCTGAATAGGCCATAGGTAACGAAATCCAAATCTCAGAGCGAGTGATGAGGCCAAATCGATGAATTTCCCCGGACCAATGGCAACTCTGGGCACTCATCGTAAAAAAACCCTCACGCTGGCTGTCGCTACTGTGATCGGCAGCACGCTGCTTTGTTCAGGCGCGTTAGCCAATACCAAAGCGAAACAACGTCCTATGGCCGCGAAAAGAACCGTTACAGATACCGCAAAACCTATGACTGCCCCGACGCCGCGAAGCGTCAAAGCCAATACTCTTGCCACTTTGCTTCCCGCCTCTCCCCCCGCAACCGAAATGCTCTATGTTACGGGCACGAGGCTTAGCCAGTCGCGTCTGACCAATGTCATGGCAGGCACCACCCTAAGCGGCGAACAGGTGCAGCGACGTGGCTATCTCGATCTCGGCCTGGCACTTCTGCGCGAAAACCCTGCGGTCAGTGTCGGCGATAATTCCCCGATCGGCACACAGAACAGTTTTGGCGCCGGACAGTCTTTCGTCAGCCTTCTCAATCTAGGCTCGCAGCGCACCCTGACCCTCATAGACGGTATGCGCATGGGCGGCGGCGCCACGGCCTCGATCTACGGTGTCGGGCCAGGTTCCGAAGTCGACATCAGTGCCCTGCCCACCTCATTGATCAAGACCATCGACACGCGCCTTGGAGGCGCTGGCGCCGCCTACGGCGCCGACGCCGCAGCGGGTGTGATCAATTACGAGCTCGACGATCATTACAAGGGCGTCTCACTCAACGCACAGGGCGACTGGTCGCAGAAACTCGATAATGCCTCCGAGAAAATCGCTTTCAAGGCGGGCACCGGCTTCGATCACGATCGCGGCGGGCTGGTTTTCGACGTCGAATATCGCAACCAGGCAGGGATGCTCGCCAGAGACCGACCCGACAGTTTCGGTGAGAACGCCGTCATCTATCATCGTGCCGCTTTAGGGCAGAACTCGCCCTATGATTTCGTACTGGGCTCGGGCACGCGCTATATCCAGAGTTCCTTGACCGGCATGCCGACACTGACCGGGGCTTACGGCGACCTCCCGGTTTATGGTGGCGTCTATGGTTCAGCCTATGCCGGGTTGGCCAATGCTGGCATCGCCGATGCCAATGGCACCCCCCTCGTCTTCAGCCAAAACGGCCAGGCCCTCGTGCCCTTCAACAGCGGCACCCTTCTCAAAGGCGATAACGCGCTGGGCATCGGCGGGGACGGGATAGCATTGCGCAATTACATTCAGATGCGCACACCGACCGACAAACTCAATCTCACCCTGCTCGGCCACTACGATTTTACCGAGCATCTCCACGCCACCTGGCAGGGTTGGTATGCCAGAGGCAGTTCGGAGAATCAGGTCAATAACGGGACGTTCAGCAGCGCCGTCTTCAATGACGCGCTTACCCCCAACACTGAGGGCTCGCGCAGCAGCAGCTATTTCACCGAAGGCGTAACAAACGGCCCGCTCGCACTCAGCACTGATAATCCCTACCTCACCAGCGCCGAAAGCAGCACCATCAAAAGCGCGCTCGCCGCCAACGGGCTGCCAACCGATCAGTTTTATCTGAACCGTCTCAATCAGGATCTCGATACCGGCTATTTTCGCACCACCTTGCAGATGTTCCGCTTTCAGGGCGGCCTGCACGGCGATTTCCGGGCAGCAAACCGCCAGTTCAGCTGGAAGATCCGTGGCGAATATACGCGATATACCAATGTTACAACGCAGCCCGCTCTGGTCGTGCCCAATCTGGTAAATGCGCTGAACGCGGTACGCGCAGCCGATGGGACGATCGAATGCGCCCCTGGCTATGAAAACGCTCCCATTGCTACACGCAGCAGCGTCTGCGCCCCGCTCGACCCGTTCGGCTATAACCAGATGACACAAGCCGCGCGCGACTATGTGACAGCGATCGAACGCTCGACGAACCGTAACACGCAGCGCGACCTGCAGGCCGAAATCAGCTCCACCGTTTTTCGCCTTCCCGCCGGGGATATACGCTGGGACCTCGGCTACGAACACCGGCGCGAAGCCTATCATTTCAACCCCGGCGCCTATCTGAGCGGCTGGGAGCAGGCAGATGGCACCGTGCTGCAATACGGCAATGATGCCGTCCTTCCCTCTACTGGCGGCGCCTATCACACACACGAAGCTTTCGGGGAGCTCGATATTCCGCTGGTCTCGCCCGGTATGCAGCTACCCGGCGCCTATCATTTGTCGCTGACGGCAAATGGTCGCCTTACCTATAACAGCATTACCGGCGCTTACTGGACGTATATGCTCGGTGTCTCATGGTGGCCCATGCGCGATTTCGGGCTAAGCGGCAATTACGCCGTTTCGGTTCGCAACCCTTCTGTCGGCGAACTCTATTCGCCACGCGCAACCGACTATGAAAGCGGCGTCGATCCGTGCTCGGATGTCGGTCTGACTTCCGGCCCCAATCCGGCTTTGCGCATGGCAAACTGCGCCAAGGCGGGACTGGCCCAACCTTTCACCTCCAATTTCAATTCCTATTCCGTGCCCGGCACAGCGGGCGGCAATGCGCATCTACGTAATGAACGTTCGAAAAGCTACACAGGCAGCCTGGAGTTCAGGCCATATTTTTTCAGAGGCTTCGATATGAAGACCTCTTTCGTCGATGTGAAGATCGCCGATGCCATTACCTATCTGAGCGCCAGCAACCTGCTCGATGCCTGCTATGATTCGGCGAGTTACCCCAGCAATGCTTTCTGCTCGACCTTTATTCGCGACAGTTCAGGACAGATCAGTTCGTTCGAGGCGGGCTATTATAATATTGCCAGCTATGAAACGCAGGCCTTGCAGACGACTCTCGCCTATGTCCTGCCGCTGAAAAGGCTCGGCCTACCGGAGGAAGCTGGTATAATCGATCTGCAAGGCAATTACGTTCATTATCTGAAAAGCCAGCAGAATTATCTCGGCAGCACTTATGCTCTGGTCGGCAATACCAGTTCTCCCAAAGATAATTTCACGCTCAACACCAACTGGCAGCGTGGCGCGTTCAGCGCACAGTGGCAGACAATGTGGTACGGGCCGAGCCTCTTCATGCTACAGGTGCCCTCCACGCGTTATGAGGCCAACCGGCGCCCCGCTTTCGCGCAGTTCAATCTTTCGCTTGGCTATGCGGTCACGAAAAATCTTTCCACGAGCTTCGTGATCAACAATATCACCGACGCCCTGCCGAAAAACGCCGGCATCTATAACCTCACCCGTTATTACGAGGCCCTGATCGGCCGCAGCTTCCAGATGCGCATCGGCGCCAGCTTCTGAAGCCCAGCAACACGCTCACTCAGGATTGGGGGGCGACACCCGAAGTTCACCCCGGCGGCGTCTGTCGACGCGGTAGAAAACAAGCGACAGCATCCAGGCCAGAACGAAAAGACCGATCACGATGAAACCGATCTGATTGAAACTGTCGCTGACCAGCGAAACGAGCTGCCAGAAACGCCCCTCGAAGCCGATCTCATCCCCCAGAAGTTTCAGGGTTTCGATACTGCCGATCCCTACCGCGACGATGACCGAAATCAGGGTGATGATGATATTGTAGCGCAGCTTGCGTAGCGGATCGACAAACGCCCAGCGATAGGCGCCAAGCATCAGCACGCCATCGGCCGTATCGATCAGCGCCATACCGGCTGCGAAAAGTGCCGGGAAGATCATGATCGTCGCGATCGACACGCCATGGCTCGCCTGAGACGCTGAAAGACCGAGCAATGACACCTCGGTGGCCGTATCGAAGCCCAGTCCGAACAGAAAACCGAGTAGCACCATGTGCCAGCTTTTCGAAACCAGCCGGAAAAGCGGCGTCAGCAGGCGCGCCAGCACGCCGCCTCTGGCTAGCAAGGCGTCGATATCGATCTCCTCGACAGCACCGCCGGCCTTCACATGACGCCAGGCACGCCATGCGCCACGCAAAACGATAAAATTCGTTATGGCCAAGGCAAACAGAAAACCTGCCGAAATCAGCGTGCCGGTCACACTGCCGATATCGCGCCAGGCGCTGAAACGATCCTGCATGGCCTGAGACAACACCGCCGTACCCAGCGCCGCCAGCACGACGATAAGGGAATGGCCTATTGCAAACCAGAATCCGGTCAGCAGCGGCTGGCGTCCCATCTGGATGAATTTTCGCGTCACATTATCGATCGAAGCGATATGATCGGCATCGACCGCGTGGCGCAGCCCGAAGCCATAAGCCAGCAGCGCATTGCCAAGCAGGAGCGGCCTGTCGCGCAGCAGGACGAAGCTCCAGACCCAGAGCGCCAGATTGGCCAGTATCAGACACAGACCAAGCACGGAAATACGCAGACGAAGGCTTTTCTCCGAGGTACCCGCATCACTCGGTGCCTTTGTCATGACCGGGCCTCTCTTCGGCGGAATTGTGATGGGCGGCTGACTGTCTGATCGATCAAAACCCTGTCTCCGGCTGCCGGATCGACCCGCCCGGCGGCGATGGCAAAAGACGAAGGCAGGTCTCCTGGCTCGCGGGTCATCATGGCCTGCGCCTTCCCGGAATCATGCCTCCAGTGGCTCATGCAGGCACTCGCCGCTCACAGTTGCGGGGACAGCTGCCGCCTCGAACCCGACCGATTACCGGTCTGCCAGTCCGCTCGGCATTCCCTTTTCGCTCGCTTGCGCGAGACCTTCGACAAGCAGGGACGTAACCACCCGCAAGCCCGAATGCCAAGCGCATTTCGCACCGCGACGTCGTAATTTTCAATGGCTCAAAGAAAGCGATGGCAGGTCTGACGTGCTTTGTCGCGTTACACCCCACGCAACCATCCTGCTGCTCGCCCTTTTCTAGATCATGCCGATCCCCCGACCGAGAGGAAGGGGGTCCCCCCAGAAGGAGCCACCACGATGAGCCTTTATCGGACAATCAACCCGTCAACCGGCAAGACCGAGCGCGAATTCGAGCTTCACACCAAGGCTCAGGCCTTCGAGAAACTCGAAAACGCGCACTCGGTCTACAACAGCGACTGGCGCCATCGCAGCTTTGCCGATCGCAAGGCCATTATGCTCAAGGCCGCGCAGATCCTTGAGCAGAACAAGGAAAAATACGCGCGCCTCATCGCCATCGAAATGGGAAAAGTGCTGCCGGAATCCATCGCGGAAACCGAGCTTTCAGCGAAAATCCTGCGCTACTACGCCGAAAATGCCGAGAAATTTCTCGCCCCACGCGAGATCGCGGTGGAGAAGGGCCGCGCGACGGTTCTGAGCCAGTCTCTCGGTGTCATCTACTGCGTCGAGCCCTGGAATTTCCCGTACTACCAGCTCGCGCGTGTCGCCGGCCCCAACCTCATGGCGGGGAATGTCGTCCTTGCCAAGCACGCCCCCGGAGTACCGCAATGCGCGCTCGCTTTCGAGGCGCTCTTCCTCGAAGCCGGGGCGCCGAAGGGTGTCTGGACCAATCTCTTCATCGATAACGACGTCTCCGAAGAGCTGATCGCCCGCCCCGAAGTGCGCGGCGTCGCCCTGACCGGCAGCGAGCGCGCTGGCAGCGCTGTGGCCGCTCAGGCGGGCAAGGCGCTCAAGAAGACCACGCTCGAACTCGGCGGTTCCGATCCGTTCATCGTGCTCGAAGACGCCGATCTCGACGAGGTCATTCCCAACGCCGTCGCGGGCCGCATGTCCAATAACGGCCAGGTCTGCACCGCAGCCAAGCGCATGATCGTGCATCAATCCCTTGCCGATGAGTTCGTGCGCCGCCTTTCGGACGCGATCAGCGAATTCCGCTACGGCGACCCGCTGGAACAGGGCGTGACCCACGGCCCGATGAGCAGCGAAAACGCCATGAAGCTCGCATTGAGCCAGGTCGAGAAGGCCGTCTCCAACGGCGCGAAACTCGTCACGGGTGGCAAGCGGCTCGATCGCGAGGGCTTCTTTATGCAAGCCGCTCTTCTGACCGGGGTGACCAAGGACAACCCGATTTTCTACGAAGAGATCTTTGGCCCCGCTGCCATCGTCTACCCCGTCGCCGATGACGATGCTGCCATCGCGCTCGCCAATGACTCGCCCTATGGTCTGGGTGGCTCGATCCATACCAGCGATGTCGAGCGTGGCCGCAAGCTCGCCGAGCGTATCGAGACCGGCATGGTGTTCATCAACGAGCCGACCGGTACCGCCCCCGAGCTTCCCTTCGGTGGCGTCAAGAACTCCGGCTATGGCCGCGAGCTTTCCTCGAACGGCATCGAGGAATTCGTCAATCACAAGCTGATCCGTTCGGCCTGATCGACGCGTCAGATATCGGGGGCTCCCGCCCCTGATATCCTTTGCCATGAAACTTCACCTCACGGTTTCGCGATGAACACAGGCAGGCCACGCGCCGCGTCCTTCCTTCCCCCGCACGAAGGCATTCATCATGACGAATTTCCCCAGGCCGCCTTTCGACACCCCCCTTCAGGACCGCATCCCCGGTCAGACCGACGCCATGACGCCACTGCCTGATCACGGCGAAAGCAGCTATGAAGGATCAGGCAGGCTCGAAGGCAAGATCGCCCTCATCACTGGCGCCGATTCAGGCATTGGCCGTGCCGTGGCCATCGGCTTCGCACGCGAAGGCGCGGATATCGCTCTCTCCTTTCTCACCGAGGAAGAGAAGGATGCCCGGGAAACGGCAAGCTGGGTTGAAAAGGCCGGTCGTAAGGCGCTCCTGCTCCCCGGCGATCTTAAATCGCGCGAGATCTGCAAATCCGTCGTCAACGACACCGTGGCCGCGTTCGGACGCATTGACGTGCTCGTCAACAACGCAGCGTTTCAGGTCGAGCGCCTTGCTCTGGAAGATATTTCCGAGGATGAGTGGGACGATACCTTCGCCACGAATATCGGTGCGACGTTCCGCCTGACACGCCATGCCGTCGCACACATGAAGAGCGGCGCTTCGATCATCCATACCATCTCGGTCAACGCTGACAGCCCCAAGCCGCGCCTGCTGGCCTATTCCGCCACCAAGGCCGCCATTCAGAATTTCAGCGGCGGTCTGGCCCAGCTACTCGGCGAGAAAGGCATCCGCTCCAACACCGTGGCCCCCGGCCCGATATGGACTCCCCTCATCCCGGCTACGATGCACGGCGACCACGTCCACGAATTCGGCGCCGACACCCCGCTCGGCCGTCCCGGCCAACCGGTAGAACTGATCGCGCCCTATGTGATGCTTGCCAGCGACGAAGCCAGCTATATCTCAGGCGCCACCATTGCCGTAACGGGCGGCACGCCGGTTATCTGAATGTCTGGGGCTCCGCCCCAAACCCTGCCAAAGGGCCGTCGCCCTTTGGAAAACTTCTACCAGGGATGAAAGGGGCGTGCCCCTTTCCGGGGAGCGGGGCAGCGCCACGCGGAGAGCACGTTCAGCGATGACCGTTGATCAGCTCACCAGCCAGACCGTCTTCATGATAGACGATTTTCAGGGCCGCAATAATGGCGCTCGTATCCGTCGCAACCGCACGGTTGTTGCTGATATCGTAATAGAGGTCGCCAGCCAGGCTCGGCAGATTACCGTCAAAAATCAGACCGACGGCCTTGCCCTCTCGGCTGATGACCGGCGAGCCGGAATTGCCGCCCACGATGTCATTGGTCGAAACGAAATCGAGATGGGTTGCCGGATTGACGGCGGCCTTCGCATCGAGCCAGCGCTTGGGCAGAGCGAAAGGTTCGCTGCCAGTGGCGTGGCGATACATGCCAGCAAAATCGGTAAAGGGCGCCACATCGACGCCGTTCTTGCGCCAGCCTTTGACCGTGCCATAGGAAAGGCGCGGCGAGAACGTGGCATCAGGGTAAAGCGTATCGAGGCGCCCCTCAGCCTTTGCCTGAGCGAAACGGGCACGGGCAATATCGCCCTCAGCCTTGTGCAGCGGCGCAGCGACTTCATCACGCATACGAGCGCGCAACGCAGCATAGCTGGGATAAAGCTTGCGGACGAACACCACCAGCGGGTCGGTTGACGCATCGACCGCCTTGAGGCCGCCTTTCCATAACGCCAGACGCGCCGCCGGGTCGCCCATTGTCGTTCCCTTGATCAGGCGGGCAGCGAGATCATCGGGGGCATCATTGCCAAGCGCCAGATGCACAAGCGCATCGTCGGCCCCGATGGTCTGGCGCAGGCTCGTCAGGCGAAGCGCGAAAAGAGCCGTTTCGAGTTCGGGGTAGAATGGCTCTTTCGCGCCAAGAGCGGTTTCGATTTCACCAAGCTGGGCGTCGTGGAATCCGGCATGGCGCTTGGCATCCGGCAGACCGCGCTCATGAGCGCCCTCGACCAGCGACATGACATTATCGAGCGCACCACCGAACACCATGCCCAGAGCCAGATTACGTGCGAACAGATCCTTCTCGAGCGCAATGGCCTTGTCGACGGCCTTGAAGGGTTCGCCATAACTCGCCCTGCGAGCCGGATCGGCGTCAATCCATGCCTGAAGTGCGGCATCTTCCTTGGCGCGGCGCGCAACGATATCGCTCGATTGCAGGGCAGACTGCGTGCCCGAAAATGACTTCAAGGCGTTCTGCACACCGAAGAGCGTGTTTTCGGCCTGCTTGGCATGCTCGGCACTTTCACGCCCGTATTGCCACAACATGCCTTCGCGCACCGAATACAGGGCGATGACGGTCGGATTGATTACGTCGCGCTGGAAAGCAAGAGCAGCGGCAGGGAGGCCGCGCTGGGTGCGTCCCGGATTGCCAGAAGTGAAAACGAGATCATCCGCCTTGGGGCCTGCAGGGTCGAATTGCAGGAAAGGTGTATGAACGGGCTTGCCGTCCTCATAGACACGCAGCATCGATAGATCGATATCGTAGCGCGGGTAGTCGAAATTATCGGGGTCGCCACCAAAAAACGCGATCCCCTGCTCGGGCGCCATAACGACGCGCACATCCTTGTATCGGCGATAGCGATAGAGCGCCGTCTGCCCACCATGATAAAGCGAGACCATGTCGCAGCGCCAATGAGCGTCATCACCGCCAACGCAGTCTTTGGTGAGTTTGCTTTCGACTTCCTGAAGGGCCGCTGCATAAGCCGCGCCCTGCTTGCCCTTGGTGGCATCGGCGACGGGGCTGGAAACATCTTTCATCGTGTCGAGACGATCAAGCTCCATGCCGGGGCACTGACGCTCATCGGCGAGGTCCTTGGTCGTGAAACCGTCGCGGAAATAATCGTGGTCCTTGTCCGACAGGGCGGCCAGGCAGGAATTTGCGCAGTGATGATTGGTCATCACCAGACCGTCACCCGAGACGAAAGAAGCCGAGCAGCCTTCTGCCAGTCGTGCCGAAGACTGAACGACATGCCGAATCCAGCTAGCATCGGGGGTGAAACCATAGGATTTCTGCAAGGCCGCCTTGGGCAAATGGTCGAAGGTCCACATGCCTTCATCCGCATGGGCCGTGCTCGCAAAAGCGACAGCACCGATAAGCGCAGAGGAAAGCAGAAGCGGGGATCGTTTGACAGACATGGATCGAAAGCTCGCGACTGGATGATGATATAATATATCAATCCATATCGCGTGCCGATTTGCAACCGGGCGCAAACCCCGCAGATCGTTGCTCGGCGCCCTTGGCTCGCGATGCCGAAGAGCCGGATAGACACTGCCCCGGTGATCGGCACAGTTTATATCGAGGCTGCAACATTGCATTTTCCCCTGTCACGACAGCGCCGGATCTCCATGACAAATTCATGACATCCATGGAACGGGACCTGACGCGGCACTTCGTGTCCTCTTTCTCGGCACGCAGATCTGCGAGAGGATAAAGAGGTTTTTACAAAGAAGTTACATGACGTTTCAAAAACCAGATCGACTCGCAAAGTTGTTGAGACATGATTTCGAGAGGAAAAATACTGCACGCACCTCAGTCGATCATTGCCTTGAAAAGCTTAAATCCGAAAGCGAGAGAGGTGATTTCAATAAATATGGAATAACGCAGCCGACATAATGCAATTTTACCAATGATACTCTTTGAAAACGTCATTTCAGCAGACAGATATTTTTCCTCCCGGCCGCCTACTGAAATAGTCTATCAAAAACCAGAAATAATACGACATATTGCCATAAAACCTTAACTTTACTCGAACCGCGCCGGTAACAATTTTGCGACCCGTTACATCCAGAGACGTGTCGGAGAGACCGGTGAAAAGACTTGCCCTGTTCCTCGTTGCAACGACTGCCTGCACGCCATTCGTGAGCCGGGGCGCCGAAGCAGCCGCCTCGCCCGAGGCGCAGGAAGTCACCCAGAAAAAAGCCGATAAGGCGACCGCGCTGGCGAAGAGGAACAAATTCGTCAAAGCCTCTGACGACGCAGAACAGGTGGTTGTCACCGGCACGCGTGAAAGCCATGTCAAGGCGCGCCAGAGCATCAGCCCGGTGGTCGTGATCTCCTCCAAGACGCTTGAGCGTTCGGGCGAACTCAACGTCGCCAATGCGCTGACACGCACCTATCCGTCCATCACCATGAGCGCACGCGGGTCGAACACGAATTCGCTCGTGTCGTCTATCCAGATGCGCGGCCTCGGGCCTAACGAAACGCTGGTTCTGGTCGATGGCAAGCGTCGCCATTCGACGGCCAATATTGTGCAAAAGCCCGGCCCTCAATTCGCCTCTTCGGGCGTCGATCTGAACATGCTTGCGGGCAATATGATCGACCATATCGAAGTGCTCGAAGATGGTGCAGCCGCGATGTACGGTTCTGACGCCATCGCAGGCGTGGTGAACATCATTACCAAGAAAAAGGACCATGGTCTGACCCTGAGCGGTCAGGGCGGGGCGAATGCCTATCTTGGCAGCGGCGAGCAATATCAGCTCGATGCCGATGGCGGCTTCAAGCTGGGCAAGGATGGCTATGTCCATCTCGGCGCGCAGTTCTATCAGACACAGCACGCCATCGCCTGGGGCCCGGATCACGCGCTGCTCGGCTACTGGCCCGCAGGTGCCGATACCAAGAACTACTTTGTGGGCGTCAAGCCCGGCTCGGAAAGCTGGCGCGGCCGCAAAACCGATTATCTGAGCACGCCGAAGGAAACCCGCGAGACCTTCGCGCTCAATTTCGGCAAGCCTCTGGCGGCTGGCATCGAGCTTTATGGTCAGGCGACGCTCGGTTATCGCCATGCCGAAATGATGGCCTATAAATATCCCTATGTCGTGCCCGCCGCCGGCATTTCGGAACTCCGCCCGATTACGGGAGATGACGAACTCGATTACGCAGCCGAACTCGGCATCAAGGGCGAAAACCTGTTCGGCTTCGACTGGAATCTTTCGACCGTTTATGGCGGCGATAACTCACGCATCAGCATACGTGACGTCGTCAATCTGGGCGAACTCGCCCGCACCGGCTATTCGCCCAGCAAGTTCTGGGACTACACCCAGAAGAACACGCAATGGACGAATAATCTCGATCTGCGTCGCGGTTTCAAGATCTGGTCCATGCCGGTCAGCCTTGCCTTTGGTGGCGAGCATCGTCTGGACTCCTACCAGATCATTTCAGGCAATCCTGAATCCTATCTCGATGGTGGTCCGGTCGAGCACGCAGGTATTCCGCCGCAATCGGCAGGCACCTGGTATCGTAATATCTACTCGGCCTATGTCGATGCGACCTTCCGCCCAACGCGCAAACTGTCGATCGATGTTGCTGGACGGTATGAATATTATACCGACACCGACAACACAGAAAACGGCAAGCTTTCGGCCCGCTACGATTTCACCAATCGCTTCGCGCTGCGCGGCACGATCGCCAACGGGTTTCGTGCCCCCACCCTGCAGGAATCGCATTTCAGCCGTCTGAATATCTTCGCAGGCACGGGCAGTGTCGGCGGTCAGTTGCCGGTTGAATCCGCTGCCGCCCGCTCTCTGGGCGCGCAGGGCCTGAAGCCCGAGCGCTCGGTCAATGCCAGCGCGGGCTTTACCATGGAGCCTGTGCGCGGTCTCCATGTCGAGGCCGACGTGTATCAGATCAATCTGCGCGACCGTATCGTGCAGGGCGGTACGGTACGTGGCGCGCAGGCGCTCGATGCCATCCGCTCTTTCGGGTTCGACGTCTCTCCCTCGGCAACCAATGCTGCCGCTTCGTCTGCCTACTTCCTGTCGAACGGGGCCAGCACGCGCACACAGGGCGTGGATATCAAGGCCGATTACCTTGTGCATCTGCATGAATACGGCAATGTCGCCCTTATGGCGGCGTTCAACCTCAACCGCACCCGCCTGCATCACAACGGCATCTCGACCATCGGCAAGCCATTGCTGAACGAACAGACCATCGGCTACATCACGACCGCGACGCCGCGCAGCAAGATCATCCTCAACGCGCTGTGGACCATCGGCAAATGGGACGTGAATATCCGCCAGAGCCGCTACGGCGAAACCACGAACATGATGACCTATCAGGACTGGACGCCCGCTTCGGCCACCTGCGCAAGCGGTGGCGCCCTGCGCTACTCCAATTCCTGCTTCGGCCAGTTCAAGAACACGCCGCGCTGGCTGACCGATCTGGAAATCGGCTACCGGATTACCTCGCGCGTTCATGCGACGATCGGCGTCAACAACGTGTTCAACGTGCGTCCCCGTCGCTTGCCTGGCAATCTCGTGCCTGCCGGCGGTTCGATGTACGATCAGTTCTCCAATCAGGTGCCTTTCACCGGCGGCTATTATTTCGGCCGTATCAGCGCCAGCCTCTGAGCCACTCAATGGTTCGGCACGACAAGGCCGGGGGCGGAAACGCTCCCGGCTTTATGCGTTATGAGAGCCGAAGCTGTGGCTCTCCTGCGGGACGTTGACACGCCAGCCTTCCTGAAACGATCCTCTGCGCTGCAGAGCGATCTGCCTCATGAAAAAGGAAAAACACCATGTTCAGTCATATCGTGATCGGCAGCAACGATCTCGACGCGTCGAAAGCCTTCTATGACGCCACTCTCGGTGTGCTGGGCTGTCCGCCCGCACAGGTCGATGCAAAGGGGCGCCTGCTTTATGTCCATGACGGCGGTCGACTGGTCGTGACAAAGCCGCTCGATGGCGCCCCTGCCTGCGGCGCCAATGGCGGCACGATCGGGTTCTCCGCCGCTTCGGCTGAAGCAATCGACGCCTGGCACAAGGCTGGTCTGGCCCATGGTGGCGTTGCCATCGAGAACCCGCCCGGCCCGCGCGAAACCCCCATTGGCACACTCTATCTGGGCTATCTGCGCGACCCCTCGGGCAACAAGCTCTGCGCCCTTCACCCGATGGGTTGATCGGGCATCACCGCTTCTGACGCCCGTATCGGCCCGTCAGTGAAAAACCGGGCATAGAGCAGCGGCAGAACGAGCAGCGTCAGGAGGGTTGAGGTGATCAGCCCTCCGATCACCACAGTTGCCAGAGGCCGCTCGACCTCGGCCCCCGCGCTGGCTGAAAACGCCATCGGGAAAAACCCGAAACTCGCTACCGAGGCCGTCGCCAGAACCGGGCGAAAACGCGCCTTTGCTGCAGAAAAAGCCGCCTCGGCGACCGCCATGCCCGCCAGTCGGAAGTCGCGTATCTGGCTGACCAGCACCACGCCATTGAGAATGGCCACACCGAACAGGGCAATAAAGCCGATCCCCGCCGCAATGCTGAAGGGCAGCCCCCGGATCGCAAGGGCGTAGATTCCGCCACTGGCCGCGACGGGCAGGTTGATGAACACCAGAAGGGCCGCACGCGGCGTGCCCAGCGCCAGGATCAGAAATACGAAAATCAGCACCAGCGCGATGGGCACCACCATGCTCAGACGCTTGACGGCTGAATCGAGATTGCGGAATTGCCCCGACCAGCTCAGACGATATCCGGCAGGCAGAACAAGCTGCTTTGCGACCTTTGCCTGAGCCTCGGTGACGAAAGACTTGACGTCACGACCGCGCACATTGGCCTGCACCACAACACGCCTATGCAGCAGGTCACGGTCGATACGGGCATTGCTCTGCTCGACCGAGATATGGGTCACATCCTTGAGCAGCACCCAGCCGCGCCCGTCTTCGCGTCTGACTTGCAACCCGCCAATACGCTCGGGAGAGGCTGTTGCACCCTCGCGATAGCGTATCTGGGTCGGGACCAACGCATTATCCAGAATCACCGGGCGACCGATATGCCCGCCGATCGCTTCGATCGTTGCCAGGATCTCCGGCACGGCGACACCCAGACGAGCCGCAGCATCGCGATTGACGTCGATATGCAGATAAGGCACCGAGCCCTCGCCCTGCTGTGCTACATCTGCCGCACCGGGAATAGACGCGACCGCCCCGATCAGCCTGCCCGCCAGCCGGTTGAGCATCGTCAGATCGTCGCCATAGATCGAAATGGCGATCTGACTTCGGACGCCCGACAGCATATCGTCCATCCGCATCTCGATCGGCTGCGTCCAGGAATAGGATGCGTCAGGCAGATCGTGAGACAGCTTCGCGCTCATCGCTGCGACCAGTTTCGCCTGCGTCATCCCTGCGCGCCACGCCTTGCGCGGCTTGAGAAAAATGAAGCTGTCAGTCTCGTTCGTACCCATCGGATCGGTCGGAATGGCAGAGGTTCCGGTATTGCTGACGACCGTTTCGACCTCGGGGAAGCTGCTCAGGATCTGCTCCTGCTGCGTCACCGAATGAAGCACCGTTGGCAGGGATGCGCTCGGCAGGCGCATGGAGGTGACAACCAGCGCGCCTTCTTCAAGCTGCGGCACGAATTCGCCCCCCAGGCGCGACGCCAGCAGCAGCGCCAGCACGAAAACCGTACCCGTGATGACGAATACGGTTTTCGCATGAGTGGCACACCATGAAAGGGCAGGCTCATAAACCCCACGCAGCCTAACGACGAGACGCGTTTCGCGGTCCTGTGGGGCGCTGCGCAAGGCGAGCGAAGACAGAACCGGCACCACGACGAAGCAATAGACGAGTGATGTCAGCAGCCCCATGATAATGGTCTGGGCCATCGGCCGGAACATCCGGCCCTCGACACCCTGAAGGGTGAGAATGGGCAGATAAACCATGATAATCACGAAAATCGCGAAGCTGACCGGGCGCAGCACGACACGAAGCGTATGCACGGCGAGGCTTTCGAGCGTTTCGCCCTGAGCGTTTCGGCTGCGTTCCACCATCAGATGCTCGACGACGACCAGCGATCCATCGACGATCATGCCGAAATCGATGGCCCCAAGGCTGAGCAGATTGGCCGAGATGCCGAAAAGACGCATACCGACAAAAGCCGCAACGAGCGAAACCGGTATGACCGAAATGATGACCAGAGCCGCCTGCCAGTTTCCCAGCACGAAAAACAGTGTGAGAAAGACCAGCAGCGCACCAAGCAGAAGATTTTCCTTGATGGTATACACTGTCTCGCCGGTCAGGGTCGCACGGCTGTAAAAGGGTTCGAGCGTCACACCTGGCGGCAGGGAATGGCGGATATCAGGCAGCGCCCTGTTGATGGCATCGAGCGTGGCATTCGAGCTGGCACCTTTTTGCATCAGCACCACGCCATTGACGATCTCGCCCTTGCCGTCACGCGTCACCGCGCCGAGACGCAATCTGGCGCCGAGAGACACTTGTCCCAGATCGCGCAGGCGCAGAACGACACCATTGGCGCCCATCGTGACCGGAATGGCCGCAAAATCGGCAAGCGAGCCGACAAGCGCCCGCCCGACCACGATCTGCTGCTCTGCCTGCTGCGCGATCCAGCCGCCCCCTGAAGAGGCGTTATTACTCTCTATCGCCGCATAGATACGCCCCATCGGGATGTCATGGGCACGCATTCGGGCCGGATCGAGGGTGAGCGTATAGGTCTCTTCGGCGCCACCATTGACATTGACCTCGGCCACGCCCGGTACGAGACGTAATTGCGGCGCGACCGACCAGGTCATGAGCCGGTTCAACGCCAGTGGGGAGAAGCGTTTATCTCCCTTGATCTGGATCTGCATGATCTCGCCCATGCCGGTGGCGAGCGGCCCCATGGAGAGGCTGACGGGCACGGCAATACTCTCGCGCGCCTTTTGCAGCCGCTCATTCACGCGCGTCCGGTCCAGATCGAGATCGGAATGCTCGTCAAATTGCAGATAGACAACCGACACACCGGTACGCGACACCGAGCGCAGATCGACCAGATCGGGTAATCCGGTCAGGCTGGCCTCGAGCGGGAAGGTGATCTGCTTTTCGACCTCTTCAGTCGCCAGACCGGGGGCCGTGACCGAGACCAGAACCTGTTGCGGCGAAATATCGGGCACGGGCTCGACCGGCAGGCCGGGGACGACGAAAAGTCCTGCCAGAACGAGCAGCGTGCAGAGCGCCAGAACGGCCAGCTTGTTGGCTTGCAGGAAATGCCACATGGCCCGGTCAGTCATCCGCCATGGAAGAAAGCAGCGCCATGGATTTCAGGGTGAAGCTCCCCTCGCCCATGATCCGGTCGCCCGCATGCACCGGCCCGGCAATCAGGGCGCTTTCTTCATTCTGCTCAACGATCTGTACCTCGACCGGCTCGAAATGCGTCGCGTCACGACGCAGAAAAATCACATCATGCCCATCGATCTCCTGAAGCGCCGCTCTGGGTACGACCAGCCCCTTGCTGCCTGCTCCGCTCTGGAACAAGGCATCCAGCATCGTACCTGGCCGGAGAGAAGCGGGAGGATGGTCGAGGGTACACACCACGCGCACCAGACCTGTCGACGGGTCGGCAAGACCCGCTATCGTCTCTATCTTGGTCGAGAGCGGGGCCGATTTCTCCTCTCCTGCCAGATGAAAAACCGCCCCTGCCCCGGTTTCGAGCCGCGCCGCGTCGTCGGGCGAGACATCCGCCACGAGCCACAGACGCGACAAATCGACCACTGTCACCAGATTATCGCCCGCGGTAATATCGGCGGCTACAGCGGTGCGAACGGCCTGCACGACGCCATTGACCGGGCTGATCAGATCGGAGGCTTCATCCTGGACGATACGCTCCGTGACCGAAGTGAATTCTTCGGTCTGGCGATGTTCGAGTGTGGCGAGATCGGCCTGACGGGCCGTCACCAGACCGCGCTGCTGTTGCAGCATCATACGCCGACGCTCCAGCTCACCGGTGGAAACCGCGCTTCCTGCCAGCGCCAGACCGCGCTTGTAGAGCAGGCTTGCCTCAGCCTCACCAGCGCGTGCGGAATCGAGCGCCGCTACCACCTGCTCGCGTTGCAGATGCAATTCGTGCAGTGAGTGATCGGTATAAGAAATCAGTGCCTCGCCGAGCCTGACACGCTGACCCGGCGTCACATGCACGGCCGTGACCTTGCCACTACCCGCAGAGTGGATATCGACCACCCGACTGGTATCGGCATCGACACGCGCCATTGCCGCGATCTGATGAAACAGCTTTCCCTGCGTCAGGGCGATGATCG
Organism: Asaia sp. BMEF1; assembly: GCF_051628905.1. GTDB lineage: Bacteria > Pseudomonadota > Alphaproteobacteria > Acetobacterales > Acetobacteraceae > Asaia. Next base: position 1,525,205 of record NZ_CP157575.1, read on the forward strand.
TGACCCGCTCGTTACGCTGGGCCTCGGGCGAAAGCTCGAGGACGTGATGCCACGCCTCCTCCCCCCGGGCGCCCGGTACGGCAAAGGCACCGGACAAAAACAGAATGCCTGCGATGAGGCGCGCAAAAAGGGGAAGCCGCATCGCCCGCCCCATCGTCAAAGATACTTCACGAGACGCGCGAATTCCTGCACGGCATCGTCACGAGTGATGCCGCCATCGGCCATCGCCTCGACAATGCAGTGTTCCACATGGTCCTGAATCAGGCTGCGCTTGGCGTTGCGCAGCGTGTTTTCGACAGCCTGTATCTGCTGCGCGAGATCGGCGCAGCTGCGATCGGCCTCGATCATCTCGAGAATACTCTCGAGATGGCCACGGGCCTGTTTGAGACGAAGGGCAATCTGCTTGTGCTTATGAGCGCTCATAAACGTCCCTATACCCTAGGGGGGAGGGTATAGGGAAGCCTGATTTGCGCGCGTTATCAGCCCGCCGTTTCGACCACGACGATCTCCGACTCCTCGTCTGCCGTGATCGTGAGCGGCCCCTCATCACGTATGGCTACGCCGTCACGCGGCTTGAGCGCCAGATCGCCGAGCCTGACCGCGCCAGAGGCCAGAACGGCGTAGCCCGACCAACCTGGCTCAAGCGTCCAGGAGAGCGTCTCGCCGCGCCGGATCGTGGCCGCCTTGACCCGTGCCTCGGCATTGATCTTCAGCGCATCCTCATCACCGGTCACACCCGAGGCGAGCGTGACGAGGCGGTTATCGCGCGCCTCGACCGGGAAGGGCCGGGTGCCCCATGACGGCGCATGACCGCGTCGGTCTGGCATGATCCAGATCTGGAACAATGTGGTGGTTTCGCGCTCAAGATTGGCCTCGCTATGCACGATGCCCGTGCCTGCCGACATGACCTGAACCTGCCCTGCTTCGGTCCGCCCTTCATTACCAAGCGAATCCCGGTGCGAGATGGCACCGCTACGCACATAGGTAATGATTTCCATGTCGCGATGCGGGTGAGAGGGAAAACCGCTATCGGGCGCGATTTCATCGTCGTTCCAGACCCTCAGCGCGCCCCAGCCCATGCGATCGGGATCATGATAGCTCGAGAACGAAAAGTGATGGGCCGCCTTGAGCCAGCCGTGATCGGCATGGCCGAGAGAGGCAAAGGGGCGATAATCGATCATGGGACAATCCTTCTTTCCGTGATGCGCTCACCATAGGGAAACAGGCCAAAGTCAAGATATAGAAATAATGGCAACAGATCGGTTCCATTTTATGACAACACGCCTGCCCGATTTCGAGGCTCTCGCCATTTTCGCCCGTATCGTCGAACTGGGATCGTTCAGCGCCGCCGCGCGCGCATTGGGCCTTTCGCGCCCGACGGTTTCGAAGGCGATAACCCGTCTCGAACAGGCGACGGGGACCTTCGTTTTCAACCGGACGTCACGCAAACTGGCTCTGACCGAGACAGGGCATCGCGTGCTGGCTCACGCAATGCGGCTTCTGGGAGAGGGCGAAGCCGCCGAAGCCGAACTGCGTCGCGCCGTTCATCATCCGCATGGATTGCTGCGGATCACCGCCCCTATCTCCTTCGGGCTCAGCCATGTTGCCCCGCTCCTGCCGGATTTTCTGGCACAGTTTCCCGATATCACCCTCTCGATCACCTATACGGATGAGCAGCTCGATCTTATCGAGGGGGGATTCGATATTGCGGTCAGGATCGCAGCCCATGCCCCCTCATCGCTACGTGGGCTTCGCCTGTGCCGCATCCCCCTGCTTCTTGTCGCCTCGCCCGATTACCTGGCACAGCATGGTCGCCCGTCTCATCCGAGAGATCTGAGGCGCCATGAAGGATTCCTCTATACCAGCACCCAGAATGGCAGTTTCCTGCGCATGAGTTGCCAGGGTGAAGCGCTGCAGGTCGAGCCACCCACACCACGCTACAGCGCCAATAATGCCGAGGCCTTTTTACCCGCTCTACTCGCGGGACTCGGTATGGGCGTCTTTCCCGAGTTCATGATTGCCGCACCCTTGAGCGATGGCAGGCTGGAGCATGTGCTACCTGACTGGCGCTTTCCCGAGACCGAACTCAGCCTGCTGACACCGCCAGGCCGCTCCCACCCGGCACGGGTCTCGGCATTTCTAGACCAGATCGGTGGTATCTTACGTAGCAAACCCTGGAAACAATCTACCTAATTTTACCGAAAGGGGGCTGATTTCGGCCTTCGGCAAGTGCTAACCGTGGTTATGTAGAATTTTTGAAGAATAGAGAGCAAGAAAACATGTCGGTAAATCGAAAGGGCGAAATGTCACCCAGCTTTGCTCTCACACGGCGCATCGCAATGCTTCGAAAGAGTCAGGGCCTTAGTCAGCAGCAACTTGCCGACGCTTTGGGGGTATCGCGATCGGCTGTTGCTTTTTGGGAAACAGGCCGTGTCGGTAGTTTGCGCAAATACATTCCCAAGCTTGCTGTTCTATTCGATGTTTCGACTGAAGCCTTTCTTACTGGCATGGTCGAAGAAGATATTCCTGCGGTTCTCACCCCGGATGAAGACGATCTGCTGCGCCTTTACCGCTTTCTCGATCCCGAACTGAAACTAACCGCTCAGAAATGGATGGAGCGTCAGGTTCACAAGCAATCGGCAGCCCGCAGGAAAGAGGAAAGAGAGAACACGATCTGACCCTGCTATCCATGACTGCGTTGGTTGCGATAAGCCCAAGCAGGCCTTCCTGACTAGAGGACCGGCATGCTCATGCCACGGTTCACATCCTGAGACGCGGAATATCTGGTCAGATGATCTCGTGCGGCGAGGTGTCGTCGCGCCCGCGAAACCGTCTCTGATAATGCGCATCATAGAGCGCGCTCTCTTGCGTCATTGCCGGGTCGAGCGCATGGCCCACCAGAATAAGAGCCGTGCGTTTCTCGGGCTCGTCAGCCATCACCCCGGCAATCTCACCGAGCGTCGCCTCAACGCAACGCTCATCCGGCCAACTGGCACGGGCGACAATCGCTACGGGACAGGCAGAGCCGTAAAAGGGCAACAGACGCGTCACCACCTCCTCAAGCCTGTGTATGGCGAGATGAATCGCGAGAGTGGCTCCGGTTGCAGCAAAGGCCTCAAGTCTCTCGGCCTTGGGCATTGCGGAGGCTCGCCCGGAGATACGCGTCAGCACGAGGCTCTGCACCAGACCCGGCACCGTCAGTTCCCGCCCAAGAAGCGAGGCAGAGGCTGCGTAAGCCGGCACACCCGGTGTCAGCGTGTAAGGAATGTGATGCTTGTTCAGGCGGGCAACCTGCTCGGCTACGGCGCTGTAAACGGACAGATCGCCCGAATGCAGACGGGCGACATCCAGACCGTCACGATGGGCCTGGACGAAAATGGCCTCGATTTCGTCCAAACAGAGCGGCGCCGTGTCGATCAGTCGGGTATGCGGCCCGCAAAAGCCCAGAACATCGCGCGGAATGATCGAACCGGCGTAGAGGCAGATCGGCAGTCGCGCCAGCAGATCGCGCCCACGTATGGTCATGAGATCGGCGGCCCCCGGCCCGGCGCCGATAAAATGCACTGTCATAAAGTGAGCGTCTCGGGGACGATCGAGGCGAAAGCACAGGTCACACCCTCACCGGCGATACGCGCGCCCAGAAGCTGCGCCTGTGGGCCGAGCGCCGCCAGCGCGCAGCCCTCGGCGATCGACCCGAAACCCATGGTGATACGCGCGCGCTCGGAGTGGGTAAGGCAACGCGGCTGGGCCGAAGCCAGCGCCAGAAGATCGACAACGGCGATGGGCAGGCTGAAGAGCTGGGCAACAGCCTGTACCGCCGCGTGATTCTGTCTGAAAGGCGGCACTGCAAAGCTGTGGGGCAATCCCCAACGCTCGACAGCCTGCTTTACTACCGCGATCATAGCCTCTGGCGAGGCATCGAGCTTGCAGCCCAATCCCCCGATGATCATGTCTTGACAGCCTGATACTGAGTCACTGTCATCGCGGGCCTGAATCCAAACACATGTCCTATCGGTCCTAGACGCTCTACGCCGATGCGCGATAGCGCACCGCCCCACGCTTGAAAAGCCTGGAAGAGTCGCTGCTCGCCTTCGAGCGTTACCGCGTTGGCCACCATACGACCGCCCGGCCTCAATGCCGACCAGCCCGTTTCGAGCAGTCCCGGCACACCCACGCCCCCACCGACAAACACGGCATGGGGCGCCACAAAACCAGGCAGAACACAGGGAAGCGCGTGCTGTTCCACGTGAAGCTCGGGCACACCAAGCGCCTCGGCATTACGCCAGATGCGCGCCACGCGCGCTGCGTCGCGCTCGACCGCAAAGGTACGATTGGCGGGATGGCGCAGCATCCACTCGATCCCTACCGACCCCGACCCAGCCCCCAGATCCCACAAGATCTGACCCGGATGCGGCGCCAGCGCCGAAAGCGTGACAGCACGAATCTCCTGCTTGGTAATCTGCCCGTCATGCTCGAAGAAATGATCGGGCAGGCCGCTGGAGAGTGGCAAAAGCCGCGCCTCCGCACCGGCAACGATCTCGACCGCCACCATATTGAGGCGGGCAACAGGCTCGGGCATGGCCTCGCAGGCGCGCAGGGAACGCAGGCGTTGATCGGGGCCATCGAGAGCCTCAAGAAGATGAAGCCTGCTTTGGCCGCACCCCCGTTCGGTCAGGAAAGCCGCCACATCGGCGGGGGTGGTTTCATCGGCAGAAAGCAGCAATAGCCGCGCACCGGGTTGAAGATGCGGCACAAGCCGGGAAATCGCCCGCCCGCAGAGGGAAACGACAGAAACATCCTGTACCGACCAGCCCAGACGGGCGCAGGCAGCGGTCAGACAGGAGCGCCCCGGCACGACAGTCAGCGCCTCACGACCGAAATGCGCGACGATCTGCGTCCCCGCGCCGAAAAAAAACGGATCGCCAGAGGCCAGAACGACCACCTTCCTGCCCGCATGGCTTTGGAGCGCGGGCATGGCCTGCGCATAGGGCGAGGGCCATGGCTGTTGCTCGGCACGGCTTCTTCCCTCGATCAGGGCCAGATGGCGCCTGCCCCCCATAATCACCTCGGCGTCAGCAATTGCCCGTTGCGCCTGTCGTGAAAGCGCCTCAAACCCGTCTTCACCAAGCCCTATGAGTGTGAGCCAGGGTGTGGCGCCTGAGTGGGAAGCGAGAAAAGGCAAACGATGCAGATCCTGATCCTTGGGGGAACGAGCGAGGCGCGCCAGCTTTGCCGCGCGCTGGAGTCTCGACGCGAGCATCATATCATTTTTTCACTGGCCGGGGTCACAAACTCGGCACTCCCTGTCCCTGCCGAAACGCGCATCGGCGGTTTCGGCGGCGTTACCGGGCTGGCAGATTATCTCAAAGACAACCGGATCGATGCGGTCATTGACGCAACCCATCCTTTCGCCGCGCAGATGAGCCGCCATGCCGTCGAGGCAACCCGAGTTTGCGCCGTAAAGCTGCTGCGTCTGGCGCGACCGGCCTGGCAGGCGCCGCCAGGGGCACGATGGCACCATGTGAGCACTATCGCCCAGGTACCGGCGGCTCTGGGAGATAGGCCGCGTCATGTTTTCCTCACAACCGGGCGCAAGGACCTCGCCCCGTTTATGATGACGCCGCACCGCTATCTCCTGCGCAGCATCGAGACACCCCATCTGCCCCTTCCTCCTTACACGACCTTGCTTCTGGCACGTGGCCCCTTCTCGCTCGACGACGAGATCGCTCTCATGACGCAGCACAGGGTCGATTGTCTCGTGACAAAAAATGCGGGGGCCGATGCGACAAGTGCCAAGCTCGACGCCGCACGGCGTCTCGGTCTTGAGGTGATCATGGTTGATCGCCCAGCCTTGCCGCCCGCACAGGAATGCGCGAGCGTCGAGGCCGCGCTCGAGTGGGTCCGGCAGAGCGAGATTCAGGGAATACGACGCAGCGTATAAAGCCACGGTATCTGGCCGGGTCGCTCTATCTGCCTCGTATGGGCACAGCCGATCAGCACCAGCGTGCTCATATCGGCGTCCTCTCCTCTCGCCTGGGCCAGTGTCGTGCTCAGAACCTGCTCGGCAGGGCGCCCGATCGCCCGCGCGAAAACGACCGGAATCCCCCCCGGAAGCACCTCACGAAGCGCCGCGAAACCCTGATCGAGCTGCCCCGGTCGCGTCTGAGAGCGTGGGTTGTAAAGCGCAATCACAAGCCCGGCCTCTGCGGCCAGACGCAGACGTCTGGCGACGATTTCCCAGGGCTTGAGGTTATCCGAGAGCGAAATCACGCAAAAATCGCCACCGAGCGGCGCCCCAAGCCGTGCGGCGGCTGCCAGCACGGCCGTGACACCGGGAACGACCCTGATATCGATTGCGCGCCAGATCTCAGGGCCTTCGCCCACGGCCTCGAATACCGCACTTGCCATGCCGAACACCCCGGCATCGCCCCCCGACACGACGACCGGTACCCGGCCCTGCATGGCGAGATCCAGCGCGTGCCGGGCGCGGGCCAGCTCTTCGCGGTTATCGGTCGCATGCGCTATGGCGCCAGAAGCCGCGCCGAGCGCTGCGGCGCGCCTCACATACAGCCCATAACCCAGCAGATCGGTCGCCTGAGAGAGCGCGTCGCGCGCTTCCTGGGTGATCTGATCCGCACCGCCGGGGCCGAGCCCCACAACATAAAGACGCAAACTCATCGGGCACGCTTGCGGCCGGGCACCAGCACCATCGAGAAATAGGGCGCCTTGTCAGGTGCCCGTTCAAGGGGCAAGCAGATCTGGCCGCTTTGCGTGCCCCTTTCGACGTAGACGGCTTGTTCGTAGCGACCGCTGCGCTGGAGCGCCTCTCGCACTTTCGCGAAGTTACGCCCGAGCTTCATGATCACATGCGCGTCGCCCCGGCTCAGCCAGTGTGCAAGACGCTCTTCATCCAGCGTAGCGGGAAGTACACTCAACACGTCGTCGCCATGCACCATGGGCAGATGCGCCGCTGACCAGCAGCCGCTCATGCCTGAAATGCCGGGAACGATCTCGCAGCGATGGCCCGGGCTCAGCCTGTCGAACAGATACATGGCAGAGCCGTAAAGAAACGGATCGCCCTCGCAGAGCAACGCGACCCGGCGCCCCTTGGCAAGTTCTCCTGCAAGTCTCTGCGCGCAGCTATCGTAGAACGCCCCCATCTCGGTGAGGTAGCGCGGGTCTTCAACGGAGACGCCTGTCGTGAAGGGGTAGTCGAAGCGCAGTTCCTGCGCGGTTGCGGGAATATGCGCGTCTGCAATCACGCGCGCATGACCAGGCCGGCCGCAGGCGGCGAACCAGGCAACCACATCGGCTTCTGCCAGCAGGCGCACCGCCTTGAGCGTCAGGAGTTCAGGATCACCCGGCCCCATGCCGAGGATTCGACAGACACCGCTCATTCCGTCTCGCTTGCCAGAGCGTTGACACAGGCTGCCGCCATGGCGCTGCCGCCCAGCCTGCCACGCATGATGACCCACGGAATTTCGTCGAATAGCGCCAGCGCTTCCTTCGATTCCGCGGCACCCACAAACCCGACCGGCATGCCGATAATGGCCGCGGGGCGCTTGCCGCCACGCCGGATGAGTTCCAGCAACCGAAAGAGAGCAGTCGGCGCATTGCCGATGGCTACCAGAGCCCCATCGAGATCGCTGCCCCAGAGATCGACCGCCGCCGCCGAGCGCGTATTGCCGATGCACGCGGCCAGCTCAGGCGTGCGTCTGTCTCTCAGCGTGCAGAGAACTTGATTTTCGGCGGGCAGGCGGGCTCTGGTCACGCCGTGGGCCACCATCTCTGAGTCGCACAGGATCGACTTGCCCGCGAGAAGGGCCGCACGGGCTGCGGAAACGAAATCCGACGAGAAAGACAAGGAGCGGGTCACCTCGACCATGCCGCAGGCATGGATCACCCGCACAGCGACACGTGACTGATCAGGCGTAAAGCCTGAGAGGTCGGCCTCCGACCTGATCGTCGCAAACGATTGCGCATAAATCGCCGCCCCGTCGCGGATATAGTCATAATGCGCCTCGGTCATGGGCGACTCTCTTCCTTTCTGTCATCTTCAGCCTGTGTGGCCTGCCTGCCTTCCTGGCCCATTTTTCCGATCCGTCTTTTTCGTCTGCCCATCGCTGCGTCAGGAAGCTGGCCTTCGCACATTGGCTCGCTTTGCTGGCGCATCATCGCTGACGCAGACGCCTTCGCACGTCCTCGACGCCAAGGCCAGTCTCGACGGGCCTGTCAGTTACCGTTCCGTTCCAGATGAGATCATATCCCGTTTCACGGGCAACAAGCGTCACATTGCTCTGACCGCGAGATGCGCATCCCTTGGCGCAGCCCGAAACATGCAGACTGCGCCCCGAAAGTGCAGGCGCGAGAGACAGGGCATCCAGCCGGGTCGGGCTCGCCGCCTGGGCGCAACCACCTTCGCCCGGACAGGCAATCAGGGCCTTTCGGCAATCCTGCGGGTCCGTCATGAGATCGGGCGCCTTAACCGGGCGATCCAGCACAATGCCGCGCCAGGGCGTCACACGCACGTTGGCCCCTGTTTCTGCCAGCATGTGACATGTCGCAGCGTCGATCTCTCCAAGAACGGCCAGCGCCCCGAAACAGCCGGGCAGAAACGCCCCCATAAGTAACGGTCTGCGGCCCGCATAAGGCTCAGCCCGGTGCAGCGCCCGCTCTACACCGGGCGTCAGCGACGCGCTCGCGACCAGATTCATGACAAGGGGTACAAGCGCTGCCCTGCCGACCGCGTGACGATCCGGGCCGTGATAGAGTACCCAGCCGCCCTCCTCATGGCGTAGCATGAGATCGGCCCTCAAAGCCCCGCTCGGCACAAACCCACCACCATCGACCGCCACCCCGTATTTCTCAGGTGGTTTCCTGTGTGGCTCCCCCGCGACAAGAGCGCTCTCCACTTCACGCGCAAGCTCAAGCGTATCGCGCGCGCAATCCGAATCCAGCCCGGCAAGCGGGGACATGAACAGCAGACGACGACGGGTTTCACGTCCGGGATCTGCCAGACCCAGACCGATATTTGCCGCCTCCGTAGCAAAGCGGCGTGCAGCGGTTTCACCGAAGCCACGCAATTGCAGATTGCCACGCATCGTCAGCGTGATGCGCCCATTGCCCTCGCCTTCAGCCTTGCCTGCAAGGAAGGCGAGTTGCGCTGGCTTCAGCCCCTCGAGATCGGGCGTTACACGTACGAGCCAGCCATCATGCGTCTGCATGGGTGCATGGAGGCTCGGGCACCAGCCTTTACGGAGAGGAACAAGCGTCATCAGGCGGTGATAGCGCCACTTCACGTACCTGCCGCATAAAAAAAAGCTGCATGTCTTGCGACATGCAGCTTTCTTGCCATGCAGATCAGCCTTGTGGGGAGATCAGGGCAGCTTCGCCGGTGCTGCCGGGAGGGGAGGTGCCACGACCAGACCCTGGCTGCGCTGTACCAGCGTGCTGGGGCAGATACCGAGGAAAATAGTGGCACAGGCCAGAATGGCGATCAGCGCCGCATTGACCGGCGTCGGCGCAGTGACCTCAGCATGGGTCTCACGACCGGCAGGCGCAGGGGTGAGCATGATGAGGATCAGACGCAGATAATAGAACAGTCCGATCGTGCTGCTCAGGATAAGCACGAAAAGCAGCAGGGTCTGATGCGCCGAGACACCGGCTGCCACGATGTAGAATTTCGCGAAGAAGCCAACTGCGGGCGGAATACCGGCCAGCGAGATCAGCATGACCGACATGGCCAAAGCCGCAGCAGGCTTGCGACGGAACAGACCGTGCCACTCGCGAATGTCCGTGCCCTGCGGCAGGACCCCGTTCATGATGGCAAATACGCCGATGGTCGAAATCGCATAGGCCGCCAGATAGAACGCAGCCGAGGCCACACCGAACGGGCCGGGCGACAGGAAGGCCACCAGCAGATAGCCGACATGGGCGATGGATGACCCAGCCAGCAGACGACGCAGATCGGTCTGCACCACCGCCATCAGATTGCCGCCGATCATGCTGAGCACGGCCACGATCAGGATCTCGTTTACCTGCGCGCTGGGCAGATAGAGATTGACCGAAGAGAAATAGCGCAGCATCGCGGCGAACAGGGCGATCTTCGACGTTACGGCCACAAGAGCGGCCACAGGTACCGAGGTACCCTCGAGCACATCGGCCAGCCAGAGATGGAACGGCACGGCAGAAAGCTTGAAGAACATGCCTGTGAGCACGAGGATCACACCCATCACGCCAATGATCGGCTCGGGCGCCTGAGAGAGATCGGGGGCAGCGAAACGCAGCGACCCGGTTTCGGCGTAGATCAGTGCAAAACCGAAAACCATCGTGGCCGAGGCCACACCCGAAAGCAGCAGATATTTCATCGCGGCTTCACCGGCATCCAGACGCTTGTTCTGGAAGGCGATCAGGCCGAGCAGGGCAAGGCTGAGCGTCTCGAGACCGAGAAAGAACGAAATGAAATGCACCGCGCCGGTCATGGCGACCCCGCCCAGCGTCGCCAGCGTCAGCAGCAGGAAATACTCGCTGTTGACGGTCAGGTCAGCGCTGATCGCGCCATGGCGCGACATCAGGACGATGGCGAGCACCGAAAGAATGATCAGCGCGCCCGCAAACGACGCCCAGGTATCGGGCGCAAAAAGCGGCAGCGCGCCATTCATGATCAGCGCGGTCGGCATCATGATCGAAGCGAGCGCGGCCAGAAGCACGATCACGCACAGAATAGCATCACGAGCCACATGGCGCCGCCAGGAAATGGCGGCGAGCTGTACCAGGCTCCCGAGGCAAAGCACCAGCACAGCATTGGGAAGGAACGAGAAAGACATTACTGGGCCTGCTCCTGAGCGATGCTCACGACATGGGGGCTGGCAGGGACTGAAAGGTTCAGAACCGGCTGCGGGTAGACACCAAGCGCAAGGAGAAGAAGGGCTGCCACACCGAGAACGGCGATATGCGGCACGGAGGGCGCACCGAGCGGAGCGACGGCATCGGTCTTTTTCGGACCATAGAACACACGAAGCATCATGGTGAGCGAGTAGACCGAAGACAGAACCAGACCGGCTGCCGCAAAGAACGTCATGACATGGCTGACTTGCCACGTGCCCATCAGCACCAGGAACTCACCGACGAAATTTCCAAGACCCGGCAGACCGAGCGAGGCGGCGGCAAAGAACATGGCGAAAGCCGAAAATTGCGGCATAGCGGGCCAGAGGCCACCCATTTTCGACATATCCCGCGTGCCCAGACGCTCTTCCAGCAGACCGGCGATCACGAAGAGAGCCCCGGTGCTGAGACCATGGGCCACCATCTGGGCGATCGCGCCCTCCATACCTATGCGCGTGCCCGAAAACACACCCAGCAGAATGAAGCCGAGATGGCTGATGGAGGAATAGGCGATCAGGCGCTTGATATCGTCCTGTGCCACGGCAAGCCAGGCACAATAGAGAATACCGACCACGCCCAGCGTCATGGCAATGGGTGCAAGATGCGCAGCAGGCCCGGGAAAGAGCATGACCACGAAACGGATCAGACCATAACCGCCCGTCTTGGCCAGCACGCCCGCAAGCAGAATGCTCACCGCGGCCGGAGACGCAGCATAGGTGTCAGGCAGCCAGGCATGGAACGGCACCATCGGCAGCTTCACCGTAAAGGCGATGAAGAAACCCAGCATCAGAACCGGTGCGATCGGCGCGATCATGGCAGTCTGTGACAAGGCGAAATAGTCGAAGGTGATGACGCCGGTGCGCTGGGCATTGACGATGACCAGACCCAGAATGGCCAGAAGCATCAGCAAGCCGCTGCCCTGCGTGAACAGGAAGAATTTCAGCACGGCGCGCTGACGACCGGCATCGCCCCATATCAGGATGAGCCCGAAGAGCGGCAGCAGCATCAGTTCCCAGAAGAAGAAGAACAGGAACAGATCGGTCGCCATGAACACGCCGTTGATTCCGGCGACGGTCGCCAGAAGCAGGCAATGAAAGAGCCCGGCGCGATCGGCCACGTTGCGCGCACTGAGCACGGCGCAAGGCAGGGCGATCAGCGCATTGAGCCAGAGCATGATAAGGCTCAGCCCGTCGAGATCGAACCTGACGTTGATACCGAGCATCGGCACCCAGGCCATGGAGAAATGGGCGAACCATCCCCCCGCCCCTGCACCGGCAGCAAGGCTGCTGATCGTGATCTGGGCGAGAAGCACCACCATGAGAACCAGGGTTATCAGAGACGACACCCAGGCGGCGCGCGAAGCGCCTCGTAGCCCGACGAGCCAGGCCGCAAGACCCCCGATAAAGGGGATAAGTACGAGAGCGGGAAGTGCAAACATCATCATACCGCCAGACAAAGAGCTGCAACCGTTCCTGCTGCGACCCAGCCGGCATAGCGACGCACCTGGCCGCTCTGGAGCTTCGCAACAGCTTGTCCGCTGCCCTGTGTCAGGGCCGCAACCAGATCATAGAAACGATCGATAAAATCACGACGGTTCAGGTGGGCAAGCACCATGAACGGCCGCACGAAGACCCAGTCATACAGCGTGTCGAAACCCCAATCGGCGCGCAGCGTCGCAATAGCGGGGCTTTCGGCAGCAACCGGCGCTTCGCCCTTGGGGCGCCACAGCGTCCAGGCGATGGTCACACCGGCGATCGGCACGAGCGAGCCGAGAATGAGCAGGCTGGTATTATGCTCTTCCGGCATCGCACCCAGCACCGGGGCCAGCAGGTTCGAGAAGATATGCACGTTTGCAATCGCATCCGGCATTTCCATCCAGCCACCGCCAATAGCGAGCACCGACAGAATGGCCATGGGCAACGCCATGGCCAGACCGGACTTACCGTGAGCATGGGTGCGATGACCGCCCCAGAACACGATGAACACGCAGCGGAAGATGTAGATCGACGTCAGGAAAGCACCGAACAGCGCACCGGCCCAGAAGATCGGGCTCAGATCATAAGCGCTGCCCAGAATGAGTTCTTTAGAAAAATAACCCGCTGTGATCAGCGGCAGACCGGCAAGTGCCGCCGAACCCGCCAGGAACGCGGCGAACACCCAGGGCATGTCCTTGCGCAGACCACCCATCTTGAAGATGTCCTGCTCATGGTGAACGCGCAGGATGATCGAACCGGCTGCCATGAAGAGCAGCGCCTTGAAGAAGGCATGGGTCACGAGATGGAACATAGCTGCATGCCAGGCGCCGCAACCGAGCGCCAGATACATGTAGCCGAGCTGGCTCATGGTTGAATAAGCGAGAATGCGCTTGATATCCGTCTGAACCAGCGCGCTGCCTGCGGCGAGCAGGATAGTGACGAAACCGACGATGGCGCAGGCCAGCATAGCCAGAGGCGTCATGACGAACAGACCGTGCAGTCGGGCCAGAAGATAGACACCTGCCGTGACCATGGTCGCGGCGTGGATGAGGGCCGAAACAGGCGTCGGGCCAGCCATGGCGTCGGGCAGCCAGGTCTGGAGCGGCACCTGGGCCGATTTGGCCATGGCTCCACCGAGCAGCAGGAACATGCCGAGCGTGAGCGTGCGCGGGGCCGCATGGGGACCGACGGCCAGAAGGGTCGGGATATCCAGCGAGCCAACAGCCGTTGCCATCAGCAGCATGCCGAGCAGAAACAGCGCGTCACCGACACGCGTAACCACAAAGGCCTTGCGCGCAGCGATGGCATTGGCCTGTTCGCCATACCAGAAACCGATGAGCAGATAGGAGCAAAGGCCCACACCTTCCCAGCCGATAAAGACGCCGAGCAGATCGGACGCCAGAACCAGCAGAAGCATGGAGGCGACGAACAACGTCATATAGGTGAAGAAGCGCGCGATATCCTCGTCGTCATACATATAGGCGCAGGCATAGACGAGAATGAGAAAGCCAACGCAGGACACGACCAGCATCATGACCAGCGAGAGCCGGTCGAGCGTGAGCGCGATCTGGGCGTTGAAGGAGCCGACATTCATCCAGTTCCACAGCACGACGTGCAGCGAACCGAGCGAATTCGGGCCAGAGAGAAAGCTATAGGCCGAAACCACGGCGAACAGGGCACAAAGCCCCATCCCCGCGCCGACGAGCAACGTCGTGGCCCGTGCGGGCAGCTTGCCCCCGGTCAGCATCAGAATGATGGAGACCGCAAGGGGGCAGAGAATGACGAGCGGAAGCAGCGAAGCCACGAGACTAACCCCCCAGACGGTTGCCGGTATCGGCATCAAGAGTGGAGCGTCCGGCAGCATGCATGCGCAGGATGATGGCCAGACCGACAGCAGATTCCGCTGCGGCAAAAGCCACGACCATCATGAACATGACCTGGCCATCCGCCATATGCCAGCGATTGCCCGCAGCAATAAAGGCGAGGCACGCGGCATTGAGCATGATCTCGGTCGACATCAGCATGAAGAGCAGGTTGCGGCGCACGAGAACGCCCAACGCTCCGAGTGAAAAGAGAATGACAGCGACAATGAGCGCGCCATTGGGATCGGCAGCAGTCATCTCAGGAATTCCCCCCAATGCGGCGGCCGATGTGATACGCGCTCACCAGCCCTGCGAGCAGCAGGAAAGATGAAAGCTCAACGGTCAGGATATACGGGCCATACAGCGTCAGGCCGACGGCTTTCGGGCCGATTGCAGCACCGACCGTGCCCACCGCCATGGTGTTGTGGCTCAGCCCGTAAACGAGAAGCCCCATCAGCAGGATCGAGATCACGCTGGGGCCGATCCAGGCGCCACCGGCAAACCAGCCTTTTTCACGAAGCTGGTCGGGCTGGCCGAGATTGATCATCATGACCACGAAAACGAACAGCACCATGATCGCGCCGGCATAGACGATGATCTCGAGCATGGCGGCAAAAGGCGCCCCGAGCTGTTCGAACATGCAGGCCAGAGCCAGAAGGGACACGACAAGATAAAGCAGGCCATGCACCGGGATTGTGCGGGTAATCGCCAACGCGGTCGCGCCGATGGCAATCAGCCCATAGAGTTCAAGCATGATATTCATGATCAGGGCATCAGCGCATGAATGTCGATGGGCTTGGCTTCATTTTCGGCTTCACCTTTATTCTTGCCCGGGATCTTGAGCCCCGAAACATTATAGAAGCTGTAATCATGTACCTTGCCGGGACCGCTGATCAGGAGGTCTTCCTTCTCGTAAACCAGGTTCTGGCGCACATATTCGCTCATCTCGAAATCGGGCGTGAGCTGGATGGCATAGGTCGGACAGGCTTCCTCACAGAAACCGCAGAAAATGCAGCGTGAGAAATTGATCTGGAAGAATTCCGGATACCAGCGTCCTTCCTTTTCGCCCTTCTGAAGGCTGATGCAATCGACCGGGCAGGCAGCTGCACAGAGATTGCAGGCCACGCAGCGTTCTTCGCCGCTGGGGTCGCGGGTGAGAACGATACGACCGCGATAGCGGGGAGACAGGTAAGGTTTGACGTCCGGGTACTGCACCGTTTCATTGCGATGAAACATGTGCAGGAACGTCAACCATATAGTGCGGAGAATACCGAGCATGGCGCGCTCCCTCTCAGACGCCCGCGCGCAGCAGAATAACCGCGCCGGTGACCAGAATGTTAAGCAAGGATAGCGGCAACAGCACCTTCCAGCCGAAGGACATCAGCTGGTCGTAACGCGGACGGGGCAGTGCTGCACGCAGGAGGATATAGAAGCAGATCAGCAGGAAGACCTTGATCGCAAACCACAGGAAAGGCGGCAGGAACGGGCCGTGCCAGCCACCGAGATAAAGCGTCGTGATCAGGGCCGAGCTGAGTGCGACACCGGCATATTCGGCGAGATAGAACAGGCCGAACTTCATGCCCGAATATTCGGTGTGAAAGCCGGCGCCGATTTCGTTTTCACCTTCGGGAAAGTCGAAAGGCAGACGATGCGTCTCGGCAATACCGGCCAGCAGGAAGATAACCGCTCCCAGGCATTGCGGAATGATGAACCAGCAGTTCCTCTGGGCCTCCACGATGTCGTGGATGCTGAACGAACCAGCCGCCATGACCACTCCCATGACGGACAGGCCCATGAAGACCTCATACGAGATCATCTGGGCGGCGGCACGCATGCCACCGAGCAGGGCGTATTTGTTGTTGGACGACCACCCGGCAAGAACCACCGAATAGACCCCGAGACCCAGCATACCGAAGACGAAGAGCAGACCGACATTCAGATCGCCCGCCACACTCCAGATCGGCGTGATCGGCACAACGCCGAAGCAGAGCAGAACCGCCATGAACCCGATGATCGGGGCCACGAGGAACACCCACTTATCGGCGAAAGGCGGAATCCAGTCCTGCTTGAACAGCATTTTCATCGCATCGGCGATGATCTGGAACAGACCGAAAGGACCGACACGGTTAGGGCCGGGACGATCCTGGAACACGCCGAGAAGGCGCCGCTCCAGTGTCGTCGAGAGCGCTGCGACGCCGAGAACGCCAAAGACGGTCACGACGATCACAAGAATTGGCCACACGATGGGCATCATACCGCGCTCTCCGTTCCAATACGCTCGGCAGGCGCCGTAATTTCAAGCGACACCCATCCCGGTGTGGACCAGGAGCGCGACACCATGTGGGGCGGGCAGGTTGCCACACCTTCAGGCAGGGTCGGGTCGTACACGGCATCCACAGTGTGGATTTCACCATTCAGCGACAGGCGAACCCGCGCACCTTCAGCGAGCGCACCACCGACACGGATATAGGCCGGTGCAGCACGCTCGGCGATCGGCTGGGCCATCATGCTCATTTCATCGGTGCCGAACACGCGCGCCTCGGGAAGGAGCATGACCTGACCGGCACGGGCAGCAAAGGCGTTCGGCACGTCCATGGCATAGCCATGACCGGCCCCTTCAGCCCCCTCGACCAGACGCACGCCGCTATCGCCACCGCGCATCTTGCCACCGATTTCCTGCTGGAAGCGGTTGAGCGCCTGCTCGGAGTTCCAGCCGGGCACCTGATAGAACGGCACGAGCGTGCCGGGCATGTCGGTGCCGTAGGAGCCTTCCATGGTGGAGTGCAGCGGCGTATCGGGCGAGCTCGGCGGCGGAATATCGCGCACACTGATATTGGCGCGAATGGCCGTCCGACCGCTGACGCGATGCGTCTGGCTGCGCAGCGGTGTGCCTTCGAGCGTGTACTCCGAACCCGGCGCGGCCTCGGGGATGCGCGCAAAGACGGGCATCGTGGTCGCGATTTCGGCGATCAGATCGTCGAGCCTGGCCCAGGGCTGCACATGACTGAAGCCAGCGGCCTGCGCCATATCGACGATCCAGCGCCAGCCCGCCTGAAGCGGCGCATCGGGATAGACCACCTGGAAGAAACGCTGGGCTCGGCCTTCGGCGCTGACCAGCGTGCCGTCCGTTTCGGAATAGGCTGCCGAAGGGAACGTGATCTGCGACCGAATGGCCGTCGGCGTCACCGAGTGATCGAGCACGACCAGATTGGCAGCCCCACCGACCAGCGCATCGAACTGCGCTCCATCCAGACGACGGCTCAGATCGTTTTCAAGCACGATGAGCGTGGCATCGGCAGCGCGTGAGGTAACGGCGTCGAGAGGCAGACCGTCCATGAGAGCGAGCCCCATGGAATTCGCTTCCGGCAGGACGAAGCTCATCAGCGGCGTCTTGCCCTTGGCGGCGAGCGCCGAAGCGATATTGGCCGTCGCCTGAAGCAGGGCGGGCGATGCGTATTGCAGGCCGGACACCAGAAGCGGCTTTTCTGCTGCAAGCAGCGTCTCGGCGATACGCGTGGCCGCTGCCGTTTCGGCGTCGGTCAGCCCGGTCACGTCAGGTGCAGAGGCATCGATGCGATGGGCGATGGCAAAGCCAAGGCGAGCGGCATCGTCAGGCATGGCACGAACGGCCTCCTGAGCGAAACCGTCCAGGTCGGTAACAGTCGGCGATACGACGAAGAGCGGCGAGATCGTGTCCTGACCGAGCGTACGCACGGAGGCGTCCATCCAGTGCGGCACGCGGGCCTGATCGGCCGCCTTGTTGAAGGCGGTGCGCTTGATCTGGCGCAGCGCCAGGCTCATGCGCGGTGAGGTTGCCGAGACATCCTCACCCAGAATCAGCGCACCATCGGCCGTTTCCATTTCCTGCATCGTGGCGATGCGGGCGTGGGTGGCGGTCAGCAACGACACGGCCAGCTTGACCAGGCTATGCTCAGGCTCGGCCATGCCGGTCGAGAAATTCTCTGCACCGACCAGCTTGCGCAGGGCGTAGTTCGATTCCAGCGAGGCACGCGGCGAGCCGATACCCACCAGCTTGCCACTCGCTGCAACCTTGCCGAAATGATCGAGAGCGGCCTGTGCGGGCACCGGCGTCATGTCGCCATCGATTACATAACCCGCCGAGCGCAGACGCGTCGGGGCATTGACCCAGCCATGACCGAAGCGACCGCGATCGCACAGGAAGTAGCGGTTCACCTCATCATTATAGCGGTTGAGCGTGCGGCGAACCTTGCCAGCGCGCTCGTTGATGATGGTGTTGCAGCCCGTCGCGCAGTTGGAGCAGACGGAGGGCGCCCCACGCATATCCCATTTGCGGCTGTACATTTTCGAGAATGGCTTATCGGTGAACACGCCGGTCGGGCAGACCTCGATCAGATTGCCCGAGAAGGGGCTCTCAAGCGTGCCGCTCTCATGACGTCCGAAATAGACGTTGTTATGCGAAGCGAACACACCCAGATCTTCGCCACCCGCATAATCGCGATAGAAGCGCACGCAACGGTAGCAGGAGATGCAGCGGTTCATTTCGTGCTTCACGAAAGGGCCGAGTTCCTGGTTGTTATGGGTGCGCTTGTCGAAGCGATAGCGCCGCTCGCGATGACCGGTCATGACGGTCATGTCCTGAAGATGGCACTCGCCGCCTTCTTCACAGACGGGGCAATCATGCGGATGGTTCGTCATGAGCCACTCGACCACTTCGCCGCGGAATTCCTTGGCTTCGGGGTCCTCGACCGAGATAATCGCGCCTTCGGTCACAGGTGTCATGCAGGCCATGACGATACGACCGCGCGTGTCATCGGCATTGGCGTATTGCTTTACGGCGCATTGGCGACAAGCGCCAACCGAGCCAAGCTCAGGGTGCCAGCAGAAATAAGGCAGGTCTTTTCCTGCCTCAAGACAGGCCTGCAGAAGGTTCACGTCGGTGCGTGCTTCAACCTCGCGGCCGTCGATTACGATTTTTGCCATCGGGCCGTTCCTCCTAAGCCGCCTGCCCTGCGGCGCCGCTCTCTGCGGTGCCGGAGGTGGGCTTGCTAACCATTCGCTGGAAATCCTCGGCGAACATCTTCAGGCCACTGGCCAGAGGCGCGATTGCACCCGGTGCATGGGCGCAGAAAGTGCGCCCCATCGGGCCAATCAGTCGGGCGGCGTCATGAAGGCGATCGATATCCTCCGGCGTGCCGCGCCCTTCCTCAATGGCGATCAGAAGACGCTCGACCCAGGGCAGGCCATCACGACAGGGCGTGCACCAGCCGCAGGATTCCTGCGCAAAGAAATGCTCGAGATTACGGATCATCCCGATCGGGCTGGTCTTGTCGTCGAGCAGAATGGCCAGACCCGTACCAAGGCGGCTGCCCGCCTTTTCCGGCGTCGGGTAGTCCATAACGATATCGGCGTGTTCCGCTCCGAGAAACGCCGTCGAGGCGCCACCGGGCAGGAAAGCGCGCAGCTTGTAACCATCCTGCATGCCGCCAGCACATTCGTTCAGGATCACGCCGAGCGAAGTACCCAGAGGCAGTTCGAATACGCCCGGACGTTTGGCGCGGCCGCTGACACCGTAAAGCTTGGTGCCGCCATCGACGCAGGCGCTCAGCCCCAGATACCATTCCGTGCCATTGGCCAGGATATGCGGGATGTTGCTGAAGGTCTCGATATTGTTCACGACCGTCGGCGCGCCCCACAGACCACCGATCTGAGGGAAAGGTGGCTTGGCGCGTGGGTTGGCGCGACGACCTTCGAGCGCCGTGATCAGCGCCGTTTCCTCACCGCAGATATAGCGCCCGGCGGAGGGATGGACATGCAGGTCGAAATCGAAGCCCGAGCCGAGAATGTTCTCGCCCAGGAAACCGGCCTCACGCGCCTGGATGACCGCCTGCTGGAGACGCTCCAGACCCAGATGATATTCGCCGCGCAGGAAGATGATGCCGTGCCGAGCCTGAATGGCATAGGCCGAGATAATCATGCCTTCGATGAGCTGGAGAGGGTTTCCCTCAACGAGGATACGATCCTTGAAAGTGCCGGGCTCCATCTCGTCACCATTGGCGACGATGTATTTGAGGCGGTCCTTCGAGGATTCCTTGGGGACGAAGCTCCACTTCATGCCGGTGCTGAACCCGGCGCCGCCGCGTCCGCGCAGCTTGGAGTCCGTCACCTCAGTGATGATCTCCGCGGGGCTCATGCCAAGGGCGCGGCGCAGACCGCGCCAGCCGCCCTTCTTGTCATAGCCAGCCGGGTCGAGCGGCGTCTCGCGATTGACGAGCGCCAGAAGCGGCTGCTTTTCGGGGTTGAGACCTGTCATCACTTCTTCCTCGCCCGAATATCGTCGATGATGCCGTCAATGTCCTCCGGGCGGACAGGACCGAACAGATCCTTGCCGACCAGCATGGCCGGGGCATGGTCGCAGTGACCGAGGCAGACGATCGGCAGCACGGTGAATTCACCGTCAGGCGTCGTCTCGCCCATTTTCACGCCCAGCTTCTTGCACAGGCGTTCACGTGTCTGTTCGGCGCCCATGATGTAGCAGGAGACGGAGTCACAAAGCATGACCACGTTCTTGCCGACCGGCTTGCGGAACAGCAGATTGAAATAGGTGGCAATCCCGTCGAGATCGGCCTGGGACATACCCAGAATGCGTGCCGTGTGAGCGAGATGCGCGTCGTTGATCCAGCCGAAGCGTTCCTGCACCAGACGCAGCGCCTCGATGGCGGCGCCACGAGGATGATGCTCGTGGGCGGCCATGTCGATGAACGTATCGACGAGATCCTGGGGCAGATCCTTGGGGAGTTCGGCGTCCTGCGCCGTAAGTTCAGCGGTCGACATCGGCCATCACAAAATCGATGCTTCCGATAATGGCGATCAGATCGGCAATCATGGTGCCGCGTGACAGCATCGGAAGCTGTTGCAGATGAATGAACGACGGGGTGCGGATACGTGTCCGGTAAGACATCGTGCCGCCATCGCTCACAAGGTAATACTGGTTGAGCCCCTTGGTCGCCTCGATGCAGGAGCGCACTTCGCCCTGCGGAATGACCGGCCCCCAACTGACGCCCACGAAGTGATGGATGAGCGTCTCGATGTCATGCATCGTGCGTGGCTTCGGCGGCGGCATGGCCAGCGGATGCTCGGCCTTGTAGTCACCACCCGGCATGTTATCGAGGCAGTAGCGGATGATACGCAGGCTCTGGCGGATCTCTTCGATATGCACCGCGGCACGGTCATAGCAATCGCCATTGACGGCGGTCGGAATATCGAAATCGATCTGGTCATAGCCCGAGTAGGGCGCCTTGCGGCGATAATCCCATTCGAGACCCGTGGCGCGCAGCCCCGGACCCGTCACACCCCAGTCGATGGCCTCTTCGGTGTTATAGACGCCAACGCCCTTCGTACGGGCCTTGAAGATGGGGTTCTTCATGACGAGTTCGTTGTACTCGTCGAGACGCTTGGGCAGATAATCGAGGAAGGCACGAACTTCGCCATCCCAGCCCTGCGGCAGATCCATGGCCACGCCGCCGATGCGGAAGAAGGCCGGATGCATACGGAAGCCGCAGATCTTCTCGATGATCTCGAAAACGCGCTCGCGATCGGTGAAGATATAGAAGACCGGCGAAAGCTGACCCAGATCCTGCACCATGGTTCCGTAGAACACGAGATGGCTGGAAATACGGAAGAATTCTGCCAGCATCACGCGAATAAGCTGCGCACGGGGCGGCACGGTGATGCCTGCGAGCTTTTCGACACCCATCACATAGGGGAAATTGTTCATCACCCCGCCGACATAGTCGATACGGTCGGTATAGGGGATGTAGCTGTGCCAGGTCTGGCGCTCGGCCATCTTCTCGGCGCCGCGATGATGGAAGCCGATATCGGGCACCGCATCGACAATGAATTCACCCTCAAGCTGCAGCACGACGCGGAATACGCCATGGACCGAAGGATGGTTCGGGCCGAGATTGAGGAACATGAAGTCGCTATTGTCGGAATGACGCTTCATGCCCCAGGACTCAGGGTCGAATTTCAGCGCTTCCTGCTCGTCGAAAACCTGGTCTTCAGAGAGCGTATAGGGCGGACGCTCGGTAGCGCGGGCATAATGGTCCTTGCGCAGCGGATGCCCGACCCAGGTCGGCGGGGTCAGGATGCGCGAGAGATGCGGATGCCCCTCGAACACGACACCGAACAGATCCCAGACCTCGCGCTCCAGCCAGTTCGCATTCGGCCAGATATCGGAAATCGTGCCGATATTCGGATCATCGACCGAAAGCGGCACCTTGAAGCGCACTTCGTCAATAGGACCGTTGAAGGACTGGATGTGATAGACGACCGTGAAATCGGACGCTGGCAAACCATCGCGATGGATACGCTGGCGTTCGTCCACGCATGTCAGGTCGAGCAGCATGCGCAATGTGCCGCCAGACTTGACCGCCTGCAGAACGGCGCGGATCTGGCCGCGCGACACCCAGAAGGTCGGCACGCCATCGCGCGTCGATTCTTCGAGCATGATCATATGCGGGGGGAAGGCGGCGACTGCCGCCCCCATGACGCCCGAACGGGTTTTTTCGAAAACTTCGCTCATTGCCGCCCGCTCCTCAGATCGTGTCCGGTGTGCGCAGCTTCGTAACCGCCATGCGCTCTTCGCGCTTGAGGTCACGCATGCTGGCCGGGGTCACCTTGGTCACGCCCTGATCGCCTACCATCCAACTGAGCGGACGGCGCTGCTTGCCGATTGAGTCCTGGAGCAGCATCAGTCCTTCAAGCAACGCATCGGGGCGCGGCGGGCAGCCCGGTACATACACATCGACGGGCAGGAAGCTGTCGACGCCCTGCACAACGCTGTAGATGTCATACATACCGCCCGAATTGGCGCAGGAGCCCATGGAAATCACCCAACGCGGCTCGAGCATCTGGTCGTAGAGATACTTCACGATAGGGGCCATCTTGCGGAACACCGTACCGGCAATCACGATCAGGTCGGCCTCACGCGGGGTGGCGCGCAGCACTTCGGAACCGAAGCGGGCGATATCGTAACGGCTGGTAAAGGCCGTCGCCATTTCAACGTAACAGCAGGACAGGCCGAAATTGAACGGCCAGACCGAGTTCTTCTGCCCCCACGAAATGAAATCCTGCAGCTTGCCCACAACGAGGTTGCTACGCACATCTTCATGCATCAGCAATTCTTCGGGAGATTGCAGGCGGGGTTCGCCAACGGCGGAGGTAAGAGTCCAAGTCATCGTTATACGACCTCGCGCGCGGGAATTTTGACAAGTTCAACGGGGGAATTGGGTGGCACCTTGACCGGCATGCGGCGGTGCTTGGGGCCCCATTCGAGGGCGCCACTGCGCCAGAGGTAAACCAGGGCGAGCGTCAGGAAGACGACAAAAGTCGCGACCGAGATGAAGGCGGCCCAGCCAGCCTCGACCACCACGGAAGCCCATGAATAGATGAAGACGCTTTCAACATCGAAAATCACGAAGAACACGGCCAGTAGATAATACTGAACCGGCAGACGGATACGCGCCGACCCTGTGGAGAGGATACCTGACTCATAAGGCAGGCTCATCGAACGACCGCGTGCAGCACCGACGCGACGGGGCCCTAAAGCAGCAGAGAGCGCCACCACGATGCAAAGGAAAATGACCGTGAAGGCCACGTAGATCGCTAAAGCATGATCTGCAAGAAACTGAGACACTGGCGCAACCACCTATTCCCGACGGGACCAGCAGCCTGAGCTCCATCAAGGCGTGTAACACCGGTCTGGAACTAAAAAGCTAGTGGTCGTGAGGTTTTTTTCTGCGCCATTGCCTAGCATCACATCAAGTGCCTGCCTATCACCTGACCGAGAACACACGAAGCCGTGATCAATTAGGTATTAGGATAGTCCTCTTTTTGTTGATACTGATTATCAACTTCCGTGCCGTTTTCCAAACAGGCGTCGACACTTAATTGATACTGATTATCAACTAGTGACTTTCTCGCGATATATTACCTGATCGAGATATTGGCCGGCCCTGATCAGCGCGAGGTGGGTGAAAGCCTGCGGAAAGTTGCCCAGATGCTCACCTGCCGGGCCGATTTCCTCTGAAAACAGCCCGACATGGTTGGCATAGGAGAGCGTCTTGTCGAAGAGAAAGCGCGCCATCAGCAGGTCGCCCGAGCGGGCCAGACATTCGATGTACCAGAACGAGCACATGGTGAACGTGCCCTCACGTCCTTCCAGCCCGTCATCATTATCGCCTTCAGCCACATGATAGCGAAAGACATGACTGTCATCGAGCAATTGCTCTCCCACAGCCCGCAGGGTCGAGGCCCATCGCGGATCGTGATCGCCTATGAAGCCCATGAGCGGCATCAGCAGGCAGGAGGCATCGATGGCTGTGCCCCCCTTGTACTGGACGAAATACTGTAATTCCTCATTCCAGAAATTATTCTGCACATCCATATAAATGGCATTGCGCTCTCGCACCCAGACCGCAACACGTGCAGGGAACCCACGCTCTTCTGCCAGACGTATTGCGCGATCGAGCGCAACCCAGCACATAATACGAGAGAAGAGAAAGTGCTTCTTACCACCCCTCACCTCCCATATACTTTCATCCGGCTGGTTCCAGTTAACACATAGCCAATCGATTCCTTCGGCGACCGACTCCCAGGCCTTCCAGCTCAACCGCTCACAATGACGATCCGCATGATAAACGGCGTCCATCATCTCACCGATGATATCCAGCTGAAGCTGATCCTCTGCTCCATTGCCGATACGCACGGGGCGCGAATCACGGAATCCTCTGAAATGAGTCAGATCGGTTTCGGGCACAAAAGCCTTGCCATCAATGGCGTACATGACTTTCAGACGGGCTTCACCGGGCTGCGCCTCAAGCCGACGCTGGTGCAGCCAGCGGATAAACGCCGTTGCCTCTTCAGTGTGGCCTGTCTTCATGAAGGCATAGACCATGAATGACGAGTCGCGGATCCAGCAGTAACGATAATCCCAGTTACGCACCCCCCCTGGGTCTTCGGGCAGACCGAAGGTCGCAGCAGCCACCATTGACCCATGCTCAGCAGAAGTCAGCAGCTTGAGCGCAAGCGTCGACCGTGTGATCTGGTCATGCCAGCGCCCATGATAGCTCGCGCGCGCCACCCAATCGATCCAGTAATTGGCCGTAGCCTTGAATGCGGTCGCCGTCCAGTGATCCTCAAGGCAGAGATTCTCCTCGGTCGTCAGACTATCGAGCATGAATGTCGCCGTTTCGTTGAGTTGCAGCACGAACTCGGCGCAGGCATCGTCCTCGATCAGCACCATCGGGATGGTCGAGCTGATACGCAGCGGCGGCAGATCATCGCGAAGCGGCTCGAACAGGATCACTCTCTCGTTCAGGACGCGAGCCTTGTGGCCAACACGGGCATAATCGAAGCGTGGCGCGCAATGCAGCCGGAATTTCAGCGTACCTCTAACGGCCTTTACACGCCTGATCACGCGCTGCTCGGGGTAATCTGGAGCGAGGGTCATGAAGTCCGAAATTTCGCTTACGCCTTCGGGCGAGAGCACACGCGTCAGCAGGACATTGGTGTCCGGTACATAGAACTGGCGAAACCTGCCCCCCTCAAGCACCGGTGCGAGCTCGAAAAACCCGGCACTCGGCTCAAGCAACGATGCAAAGACGCTTGGGGAGTCGAAACGCGGCCAGCACATGAAGTCGATCGACCCGTTCAGCGCGACCAGAGCGGTTGTGCGCAGATCGCCGATCACGGCATGATTTTCAATTGCCATACTCATTATCAGTTCTTTCGACCCTGCCCTTTTACGGGAAGCTTATTCTGGAAAACCGGCTTATCGACCCGAGACGCAGGCGTGTCGGACAGGACAACCGACGGGCTCATGTGACAGGAAGCCAACGTCGCCCATCACGCGCGAGCAGAGCCGCCGCCTCGTCAGGCCCTTCGGATCCGGCCGTGTAGAAATACGGCGCCTCAGGGGCAACGATGGGGTCGACCGCGGCCCAGGCCGCCTCGATCGTCTCCGCACTCTGGAACAGCATCTGGTTGCCCGCCATGCAGTCATGCAACAGCGCCTCGTAGCCGACATTCGGCGTCTTGCTGAAAAACTCGTCATACAGGAAACGACTGCTTACCGGCGCAATCTCCTCTTCCAGACCGGGCCGCTTGGCATCGAAATCAATCGATACGCCCCGCACCGGGTCGAGCAGAAAACGGATGACATTGCCTGTGCGCGGATCGTCCATGTCCTGATTGAACAGGGCATAAGGTGGCTTTTTGAAGACGACATTGATTTCGGTGCGTCGGCCCGACATGCGCTTGCCTGTGCGCAGATAGAAAGGTACCCCACCCCAGCGCCAGTTATCGATGAAGAGTTTCATGGCGGCGAAAGTCTCGGTCTGACTCTCTGGGGCGACACCGGGCTCACTGCGATAACCAGGCATCGACCTGCCTTCGATCTGCCCGGCTGTATATTGCCCCGGCACATAATCCTCTCCCCTTATCGGGCGTATGGCTTGCAGAAGGCGTGTCTTCTCCTGCCGCACAGCGTCGGCCGAGAGCGATGACGGCGGCTCCATCGCGATCAGGCTCAGCAGGACGAACAGGTGGTTGGGCACCATGTCGCGCAGCGCACCCGTATGCTCGTAAAACGCCCCGCGCTGCTCAACGCCAATCGTCTCTGCCGCCGTGATCTGCACATGGTCGATATATTCGCGGCGCCAGATCGGCTCGAACAACACGTTCGAGAAACGGGCAATCATGATGCCCTGATTGGCTTCCTTACCCAGAAAATGATCGATCCGGTAAATCTGGCTTTCATCGGCCTGAGCGCGAAGCGCGGCATCCAGCTCGCGCGCGGAGGCGAGATCGTGCCCGAAGGGCTTCTCGATCACAAGACGTCGAAAACCGCGCCCTTCTTTGAGCAATCCGCCCTGTCCCAGACCCGTTGCGATGCGAGCAAAAAACCGCGACGCCACAGCCAGGTAGAAAATGACATTGCCCGCACCGAGGGTCTCACGAAGCGTCGTGTAAATGTCAGGCTGGGTGAAATCGCCCGAAAGATACTGCGCCTTGGCAGTCACGCGGTCCCAGACTGTTCGATCGAGTTGAGGGCAGGAGAATTCGGCAGAAGGGTCTTTCGCATCCTGCTCGGCCAGATCGAACAGGCGTGTCGCCCAGTCCGGCCCGGTCTGCTCGGCGCGATCGACCGCGACGATCTGGAAATTATCGGGCAAGGCGCCCGCAACAGCGAGGTCGTAGAGCGAGGGCAGAAGCAGACGCCGGGTAAGATCACCACCTGCGCCGAACACGACCAGCTTGCAAGGCTGTGGCTCGACGGCGTTTCCCAGAGCATCGCGTAGCTGTTCAGTAGCGATCGACATGATGGTCCTCCCTCTCACTCAATGAGCAAGAGAGAAAAAGCCTAGCACGCCAAATAGATCATCCGATTATTTTATACAGATCAAACAATAACGTGATCAGGCATGACGGGGACTGTCCCCGCCAAGCTGCCGGATTGTTGCGTCTTCCGGCTTGTCTTGCGGGAACTGGGTCTCCCATCCACCACCCAGCGCGTTATACAGATGCGCCAGATTACTGGCGAGCGTCGTGGTGCTATCGGCAAACTGCAGCTCGGCAGAAAGCAGGTCACGCTGCGCCGAAAGCACATTCAGGTAAGTAGTCAGACCGCTGCGATACTGATCCTGCGCCAGATGAAGCGCGCGCTGCCCCGACGTCACCGCAGCCTGTAACCCGTCACGACGACGCTGCTCGTCACGATAGGCGATGAGCGCGTTATCGACATCACGCCAGGCACCCAGCACCGTCTGGCGATAGGTGATGGCGGCGGCTTTCTGGGCATAGCGGTTGAGCATCAGCTGACCGCGCAGACGTCCGCCCTGGAAGATAGGCAGAGAGATGGACGGGCCGATATTCCATGCGCGGGCATTCCAGAAGCCGAGATCGCGGAAGGAGAGCGATTGCAGCCCGAAATCCGCGTTGAGCGTGATCTTGGGATAAAACTCGGCCTCGGCCTCACCCACATTGGCCACAGCCGCATGCAGCTGCGCCTCGGCCTGGCGGATATCCGGACGACGCTGTGCCAGCTCTGAAGGTACACCCACCGGCACACGCGGCGGCACAACGGGAATGCCTGCCGTGCGCGTCAACTCGTCATTCAGCGTGCCAGGAGGCGCTCCCAGCAACAGGCTGATGGCATTGATCTGCTGTTCGATTCTCTGCTCGACCTGAGCAATCTGGGCAGTCGTCGAATCGAGCTGCGTCTCTGCGCTTGTCACGTCGAGTTCGGTCACCAGGCCGATTTTCTGGCGCTCTCTGGCCAGGGAAAGTGTCTGGGCCTGCGTGTCGCGATTGGCCTTGGTGATACGCAACTGCTCCTGAAGCCCGCGCAGGGTCAGATAATCATTCGCCATATCTGCCTGCTGCGCGATCAGCACACCGCGACGCTCTTCGTCGCTCGCCTGCAGATCGGCCTTGGCCGCCTCATACTGGCGCGCCACGCGCCCCCAGATATCGACTTCGTATTGCGCGTCGATCGAATATTTCCACTGATTCAGCAGAGGGATAGTCGCATCGCCCACGCTCTGGTCGAGCAATGTGGCATTCTGCTGCCCCAATGCCGTGGCGTTATCCTTGGCCACGCCCGAGAGAATGCGCTGCAACGACTTCGTGCTGTACTGCGAGCGGGTATAGGACCCGCTGGCCGACAATCCCGGGAAACGCTCGGCACCAGCCATCAGCAACTGCGCACGACTTTGCGCCAGCTGCGCCGCAGCGCGCTGGATGTCGAGATTCTGCGTTGCCAGGCGGGTCTCGAGCGATGTCAGGGTCGGATCGTTGAAGATCTTCCACCAGTTCGGATCGGGAGCATCGGCCGTGGTCTGGCTGCCAGCCTGACCCGAGCGGGCATGCATGTCATACTGGCTGGGCGACCAGAGATCGGGCTTCTGATATTTCGGCCCGACACAGCCTGGCAGGGAAAGAGCCATGGCGAGCGAGGCGCCGCTCAGCATCAGAGCGCGCGGGGAACGGCCTGTCTTCAAGGCATGGCTCCAGAAAGTCATGAAATTCGTCATTAATGGGCACCTCCGGCCGGGCCTTTCTTGGCCACCGGGGAGAGCAGGAAGCAGAAGGGCACGACGCAGAACGCCATGATTCCGATCACCATGAAGGTCTGGTTATAGGCCACCATGGAGACCTGCTGAAGGAAGCTCTGGTAGTAGCTATGTACGGCAAATTGCTGGGCTGCTGCCGAGGTCATACCGTTATCGACCGCCACCTTATGCACGGTGTTCAGATAATCTTGCCCATTGGCCTGATAATCCGACGTCCAATGCGCCATCAGGCTCTGGCGAACCTGCTTGGTTTCGGTAATGGCGGCTGTCGCCAGCGAAATCGCAAGCGAGCCGATATAATTGCGCGACATGCTGAACATGGCCGAAGCGTCGGAATTGAGTTCTTTCGGCAGCGTCGAATAGGCGATCGTCGATATCGGTACGAACAGGAAGGCCAGCGCAGAGGTCTGAAAAATTCGATATTCGACCAGATGGGCGTAGCTCGTGGTCGGCACGAGCTGCGCCGAATAGAACATCGCCAGCCCCATCAGGAAAAACCCGAAAGCAATCAGATTGCGTACCTGCACGAACCCCATGAGTTTGCCGACAAGCGGGATCAGACAGATGATGACGGCACCGCCCGGCGCCAGAACCTCACCTGAAATCGTCGCTGTGTAACCCAGAACCTGCTGCGCGAATTGCGGCACGATAATTGCGGAAGCGTAGAGCAGCCCGCCGACCATCGCCATCAGGAACGTGCCAACCGCAAAGTTGCGATCCTTGAAGATGGCGAGGTTCAGAAGGGGATTCTTGGCCTTGAGCAGCCAGATGACCGCACCGACCACGCCAGCCACGCCGAGAACCGCCATGGTCACAATGAAGGGCGAGCCGAACCAGTCGTCATCCTCGCCGCGATCGGCCATGATTTCGAGGCAGCCAAGACCGAGCGAGATCAGGCAGATGCCGATCACATCGACTTTCTCACGCTTCTGCTTTTCCCACGGTGGATCTTCAACCAGAGCCGAAACACCGATGAGGGTCAGAATGCCGAAAGGCACATTGACGTAAAAAATCCAGCGCCAGGAATAGTTGTCGACCAGATATCCGCCCAGAAGAGGCCCCAGAATCGGTGCCACAATGGTCGCGATAGCCGTCAGGCCGAATGCCGCCCCGCGCTTTTCAGGCGGGAAGGTGTCGAGGATGATGGATTGCTGGTTCGGTTGCAGACCACCCCCGAAGAAGCCCTGCATCAGGCGGAAAACAATCAGCATGGGCAGGCTCGTCGACAATCCGCACAGGAAGGACGAGACCGTGAACATGGCAATGCAGATCAGGAAGTAGCGCTTGCGCCCCAGCAGCTTGCCGAACCATGCCGAAATGGTCAGCACGATACCGTTCGCTACCAGATAGGAAGTGAGCGCCCAGGTCGAATCGTCGTAGGAACTGCCGAGCGCGCCTGAAATATGCGGAAGCGCCACATTGATGATTGTGGTGTCGAGTACTTCCATGAAAGCGCCCAGCGTCACCACCACAGCAATCAGCCAGGGGTTCGCTTTGGGCTTCCAGCTGGAGTGGTCCTGATTTTCGCTGGACGCGTCGCTCATGGGATCGTCACCGTCGGTACGACGGACACGCCGAGCGGCAGTGGCACGTTGGGATCGAGACCGCTATCGATTAGAATCTTGACCGGCACGCGCTGGACGATCTTCACGAAGTTACCCGTCGCATTCTCCGGAGGAAAGGCGCTGAACGCCGCACCCGCACCGAGCTGGATCGAGTCCACATGTCCATGCAGGCTCAGCCCCGGATAAGCATCGACCTCGATCTCGACCTTCTGGCCGGGACGCATCTTCGTGATCTGCGTTTCCTTGTAGTTCGCCACCACCCAGACTTCGGGCTCGACAACGGAGAAGAGCTTCTGCCCGGTCTGAACGAAATCGCCCTGCTCGACATTACGTTGCGAAATCCAGCCATCATGCGGCGCGCGCACTTCTGTCCAGCCGAGATTGAGTTGCGCCTGAACGAGATCGGCCTCGGCAGCCTTGAGCGCAGCATTTTGCTGCTTCATCGTAGCTTCCTGATTTTCGATATTCGGCTGGACGGGTGTCGCCTGCTGCAACTCGCCTTCGGCACGCATGACTTCAGCATGAGCCTGGTCGAGAGCGGCCTTGGAATAATCGATATCCTGCTGCGTCGTCGCGGCACGAGATACGCTGTGCTGGCGGCGATAATCCGTTTCGGCCTTGAAGAGCTGGGCCTGAGCCGAAGCCAGGGCGCCCTTTGCGGCACTCAGGCGACCGGGGAAGTTCTGCTTGGCAACCATGACCATCTGGGTGGCCGCAGCAAAATTTGCCTGAGCCTGAGCGATACTGGCTTCGGCCTTGTGCAATGAGGCGAGATAGTCTCGGTCATCGATCTTGACCAGCAACTGGCCTGCATGAACGAACTGATTGTCGTTAACCAGAAGCTGCGTGACATAGCCGTTTACATGCGGTGCCACGGCAATTTTGCGCCCCGTCGTGTACGCATCATCCGTCTCGATCTGGTTGCGTGTCAGCAGCCAGTATCCCAGCCAGGCAATCGCAATGACGATAACGACCGCAATCAGGATGATACGCTTGAGGGGGCTGCTCTTCTTGCCACCCTTGTTGCTGCCCTGATCGTTCTTCTTTTCGTCATCACCCTGCGATGCGCGATTATCCTGATCGTCGCCCTGCGCCATGTGCTTCCTCTCGCGTTGCGCCACTCAGCGGGGCAACTCAAATTTTGGCTCTTTAAAATCGAACTCTCATCGCCTGGTCTGAAAATGACCGTTCGGTTCGGTCACGAACTAGCATAGCTATCTGGGGGCTTCAATAATCTGTTTCAGAGAATGTCTTGCTTTTCGAAACCTGCCCGGCCTCGCAAATGCCGTCCGGCGTTCAACCTGACGCCGCCCGTGGCAGTTGCGTGGAAATACGCCCGCTGCGAACCCGCCTCGCAGCTGTTACAGAAAAGCCACAACCTGACGCAGAGCAAAAAAACACTCAGCGAGTGCAACGCGCCTGTTTCAAGATATCCCCCTGAGAGTCGGAACGTGCCAAACCTACCCGGCGCCCTGCCCGTGCCTCTCATCGCAATGCAGCGCGTTCCTGCGGTGGGCCCGTCAAACTTGCGCCTGCGCGCAGATATTCAGTTGCCTTCGTCCCCTCGCCCCGCCAACAAAGACTCTTATGAATGACCTTCTGTCCATCGATGCCGCCGAAACCCTGATCCGGAAGGCTTTGACTCCTTTTGCGAGCCAAACGATCCCGCTCGATCGGGCAGCCGGCCGCATCCTGCGTCAGACAGTCAGTGCAGAGCGCGCCTTGCCCCCCTATGACAGGGTCATTCTCGACGGTATTGCCGTCGCCCAGCATGACGGGCAGCGTGAGTTCCGCCTCGTTGCCACCCAGCCAGCCGGTCGCCCCCCGCTCACGTTGGCAGGCGGCACCGATCAGGCGATTGCCGTCATGACTGGCTCGGTCCTGCCCGCAGGAGCCGATACAATCATCCCGCGAGAGGATTTCGAGACGCATGGCGATTTCGTATCGCTGCGCGCAGGTGTGACGCCACGAAAAGGACAGCATATCCATCCCAGAGGGGCAGATTGTGCCGCCGGCGCGACCCTGCTCACCCCCGGCCTGAGGCTGACGCCGCCCGAAATGGCCATTCTGGCAGCGAATGGCGTCTCTCATCCCGAGGTCGCGGTCATCCCTTCGATTGCCGTCATTTCGACTGGCGACGAGCTGGTGGCACCTGACGCTCCCGTTCAGGCGTGGCAGATCCGCCGCTCGAATGAATACGCGATTGCCGCCTCACTCTCACGCAAGGGGTTCACCCGGCAGGCCCTTGCCGTACTGCCGGACGATCTGGCACTGACGACCGACCGTCTTGCGGCGCTTCTGGACCAGCATGATGTGCTGGTTCTGAGTGGCGGCGTGTCTATGGGACAATTCGATTTCGTGCCCCAGGCGCTCGTAGCCCTTGGAGTACGGAATATCTTCCACAAAGTCGCCCAGCGCCCCGGCAAACCTTTCTGGTTCGGGCTCTCCCCAAAAGGCCAGCCGGTTTTCGCCCTGCCCGGCAATCCCGTCTCGGCGCTCGCCTGTTGCAGCCGGCATGTCGTACCGGCGCTTTTGCGCGCTCAGGGCCTCATCTGCGGCGCAGTCTCTGTGCGCCTCGGCGAAACCATTTCTCCCCTGCCCTCGATGACCCGCCTCGTACCGGTGCAACTCGTACATGACGCCGATGGCGTCACTCGGGCACTACCTCATCCGATGCCCACCTCGGGTGATTTCAACCGCCTCGGCGTCACGCAGGGGCTGGTTACCCTTGCGCCCGGCACGGCCCCCCTTCCTCCCGGTACGAGCGTTCCCTTTCATGAATGGTGACGCGCCTGCGCCCGAACGACCGAAGGACCTGCTGGCACGGCCCTGGCACGATCTGCGCATTTCGGTCATGGATCGATGCAATTTTCGCTGCCCCTATTGTATGCCGCAATCGGTGTTTCACGACGATTTCGCCTTTCTCGAACCGGCGCAGCGCCTCGACTTCACGACAATCGAGCGTATCGCCCGCATTTCGGCGCGGCTTGGCGTCAGCAAGCTGCGACTGACCGGTGGCGAACCGTTGCTGCGGCCACGGCTCGATACGCTGGTCGCGCGGCTCGCCGCTCTGCCGGGCATCGACGATGTGGCGCTCACCACCAATGGCGTGCTACTCGGCCGCCATCTCGATGCGCTTTATCACGCCGGGCTGTCACGACTGACGATCAGCCTCGACAGTCTCGACCCCGCTGTTTTCAGCCGCCTGAGCGGTGGTCGCGACGAACTCGGCACGGTACTGACCGCCATCGACAACGCGGCCTCGCGCGGCTTTGCCGGTGGAATCAAGATCAACACCGTCGTGCAGCGCGGCATCAACGAACAGGATGTCCTGCCTCTCGTGAGCCGGTTTCGCCATACGGGCGTCACGCTTCGCTTTATAGAATACATGGATGTCGGCACGCGCAATCACTGGTCCGAAAGCGCCGTCGTGCCTTCTGCCGTGCTTATTGAACGCATCAACGCCGTCTACCCGCTCGAACCCCTCGCCCCCCTCTATCGTGGCGAGGTCGCGCAGCGTTACCGCTTTACCAATGGTGGCGGCGAGATCGGCTTCATTTCGTCGGTCACAGCGCCTTTCTGCGGTGATTGCTCACGCGCGCGTCTTTCTTCGGAAGGGCAGATCTATACCTGCCTTTTTGCAAAAACCGGCACCGATCTGCGCCCCGCTCTCGCTGCCGCCGACGATGAGGCGCTCGACGCGCTGCTCCGTCGCATCTGGCGAGGCCGCGCGGATCGTTATAGTGAAATACGCAATCCCGATCCGCAGCGTGCTTCGGGTGAGCGGATCGAAATGTATTATATCGGAGGCTGAAATGGTGTCGCTGACCCATGTGGATGAAACCGGACATCGCCCCCATATGGTCGAGATCGGCGATAAAAACGTCACCCGCCGCGAAGCCCATGCCCGCGCCACGCTCCGTTTTCCGCCCGACGTCGCGAAAACTCTCGCCGATTCAGGCTATATGACCAGCAAGGGCGCCGTCCTGACCGTGGCGCAACTCGCTGGCATTATGGGCACTAAGGCCACCGCACAACTCATTCCGCTCTGCCACCCGCTGTCGCTCACCGGCTGCAAGGTCGAGATTGCCATCGAAGGATGCGACGCGCTGATCGATTGCCGTGTCAAATGCGAAGGCAAGACCGGCGTCGAGATGGAAGCCCTGACCGGCGCCACCGTGGCCGCGCTCACGCTTTACGATATGTGCAAGGCGCTCAGCCATGACATGGTCATTCAGGACGTGCGCCTCATGGGCAAGACGGGCGGCAAACACGATTTTGGCACGCCCTGACATGGCCCGCCTGACTCTCGAATATTTCGCCCTCCTGCGCGACGAGGCCGGTTGCCCGCGAGAGGAGATCGACACCGCAGCCCCCAGCCTTGCCGCGCTTTACGAAGAACTGACCCGGCGTCACGGGTTCACTCTCCCCGCCGCCCGCCTGCGCGTGGCCGTCAATGCCGCGTTTGCCCGCTGGGACCATCGCCCTGCAGACGGGGATCATGTCGTGTTCATCCCCCCGGTATCCGGCGGATGAGTGCTTTCCTTCTCACAGAAGCGCCGATCGACCCCACCGCTTTCGCTACGGCCCTGCGCCGTGACGAGGCTGGCGGCTATTGCAGCTTCGAAGGCTGGGTGCGTAACCACAGCGACGGGCAATCTGTGCTCGGGCTTGATTATCAGGCCTATCTCCCCCTCGCCGAAGCCGAGGCCGTTGCCGTGCTCACCGAAGCGGAAAGCCGCTTCGATATTCTTGCCGCCTCCTGCATTCATCGCACCGGTACGCTCGCCATCGGCGACATGGCCGTCTGGATCGGCGTCTCAGCCCCGCATCGCGACGCCGCCTTTACCGCCTGCCGTTACGTCATCGACGAAATCAAGCGACGCGTGCCGATCTGGAAACGCGAGCGCTATGCCGATGGGCACTCTGAATGGATTGCCTGTCATGAGGTCGCCGAAGATTCCTGAGGACGTGAATGGGGCTCTGCCCCAAACCCCGCCAAAGGGCCGTCGCCCTTTGGAAATCCTCAACGCGGGATGAAAGGGGCATATCCCTTTCCGGGGGGCGGGGCAGCGCCCCGCAGCGCTTCAGACCAGACGCCAGCCGACGATGAAAAGCACGGCAGCCAGAACGGTGCGTTGCACGCGTTCATTGACCTGACCGACGCAGAGACTGCCAAGGATGATACCGGGAATCGAGCCGCAGAGCAGCGAGACCAGCATGGGAATCTTGACCGCGCCGAGATACCAGTGGCCCATGCCTGCGATAAGGGTCAAAGGCACGGCATGCGCAATATCTGAGCCGACCAGACGGGCTGTGCTGAGCGAGGGATAGAGCAAAATCAACACGGTCATACCGATCGCGCCTGCCCCGACAGAAGAGAGCGTGACCATGACGCCAAGCACGGCACCGAGCACCACGGTCAGAATAGCGGCGGTCCGAGCGGAGAGCTCTCCCGCATGGCGATGCGACCAGGCCTGCAACTCCTTGCGAAAAAAGACGCTGGGCGCGGTGATCAGCAGCGCCACGCCAAGCGCGGTCGAAACCAGTCTGGTCGTGTCATGCGACGGGCTGCCGTACCAGTGCAGAAACAGAAGGGCGATCAGCGTGGCTGGCAGGCTGCCTGCCAGCATGCGCAGCACCACACGCCACTCGACAGCCCCGCGATGGCCATGCACCAGCGTACCGACCGATTTCGTGATTGCTGCGTATAGCAGATCGGTGCCAACGGCAGCCTGAGGGTGAACCTTGAACAGTAGAATAAGCAAAGGCGTCATCAGGGAGCCACCGCCGACTCCGGTCATGCCGACCAGAAAACCGACGCCGAGACCGGAGAGAACGAACAGCCAATTCAGATCGGCAAGCAGTGACATATCGGAGCCTTGATGCGCTTCTTGGGGCAGGAGGCGCGACTACGCCATAATTCCCCGCATTAATCAACGTTCATAGTGGTTTGAATTTAATGAACGATCATTCGTCGTTATTAAACCCTACATGCCTTGCCTTCTCCCGACGCGATGACGATAGTGTCCCACCTTCATGATATTGACCGGAAAGACTATGCTCGACATCCAGATCCAGGCACCGTTTCCCATTCTGCAAGGCAAGGGAGCCCCGGAATCGGAGCAGACACTCGTCCTGCTGACCGGGCCGGATTTCGATGTCGCCAATGGCCCGTTTGCCCATCTCGACGCCGCAACGGGTGGTGCGCTGCGCCGTGCCGCCGCTATTTCGCGCTTCAAGGGGCAGCGTGACCAGAGCTGTGTGCTGCTGGCCCCCTGTGCGGCCTTTGCACGGATCGTCCTGATCGGCTGCGGTCCGGCTGATGAGCTGGATATTCCGACCATGGAGGCTGCTGGCGGACAGGCGGCCAAGGCCGTGCGCGATACGACCCATGCCGATCTCGCCTTTGCCGGGCCTTGTGCCGATTTTGCCGCCCATGCCGCTTATGGCGCTGCTCTCGGGCGCTACAGCTTCGATCTGTATCACACCGACGAGCCGGAAAATGCGCCCCAGCTTCAGCGCCTGCATCTCGGTGTCGAACACCCCGACAAGGTGCGCTCGGAATGGGAAAGCCTGCGCGCCGTGGCTCAGGGCGTGTTCCGGGCGCGCGATCTGGTCAGCGAGCCGCCCAACGTGCTGACCCCGCCCGAATTCGCCCGACGTATCGAAGGCCTGCGCGATCTTGGCGTGGAGGTCGAAATTCTCGACGCGGCCAAGCTGACCGAACTGGGCTTCGGCGCGCTGCTGGGCGTGGCACAGGGCAGCGATCAGGAAGCCCGCGTGGCGATCATGCGCTATCGCGGCTCGGAGGAGGCGCCGCTCGCCTTCATCGGCAAGGGCGTGACCTTCGATTCCGGCGGTATTTCCATCAAGCCTGCCGCTGGCATGGATGAAATGAAGACCGATATGGGTGGCGCTGCTGCCGTTGTTGGCGCGATGGAGGCCGTGGCCCGTCGCAAGGCCAAAACCCATGTGATCGGCGTGGTCGGTCTTGTCGAGAACATGCTGTCGGGGAATGCCCAGCGCCCCGGCGACGTGGTACGCAGCTATGCAGGCAAGACCATTGAGGTGCTCAATACCGATGCCGAGGGACGTCTCGTTCTGGCCGATGTGCTGGCCTATGCCAAGGAGCGCTTCCAGCCCCGCCTGATGGTCGATCTTGCCACGCTGACAGGAGCCATTGTGGTAAGCCTCGGCCACGTACGCGCCGGGCTTTTCAGCAATGATGACGCCCTCGCCGGCGCGCTTTTCGAGGCAGGCGAGACAACGGGCGAAGGGGTCTGGCGCATGCCCATGGGCAAGGCCTATGACCGCCAGCTTCGTTCCGACATTGCCGATATGAAAAACATCACGGGCCGCCCCGGCAGCTCGATTACGGCGGCGCAGTTTCTGGCGCGTTTCGTGGGCGACACCCCGTGGGCGCATCTCGATATTGCAGGCGTTGCCTGGCGTTCCGATGCCGCACCGCAATGCCCCAAGGGGGCAACCGGGTTCGGCGTGCGTCTGCTCGACGCGCTGGTGCGTCATCACGAGCCGGAAAACACCGACGCCTGATGAGCGAAATCGGCTTCTATCACCTGACGCGCACCACGCTCGAAGACGCGCTGCCCGCACTTTTGGGCCGTACGCTTGATGCGGGGCAGCGCGCCGTTATTCGCTGCCGCGATGCAACACAGGTCAAGCAGCTCGATGAGGCACTCTGGAAGGCGAAAACGCCGCTCTGGCTTCCCCATGGCAGCCAGAGCATGGGGCATGGTCCTCGCCAGCCCATCTGGCTGACGAAAGGCGATGACGTACCCAATGAGGCCCGTTTCCTGTTCCTGCTCGATGGCGGTGTCGCGCAGGGGCTGGAGCAGTTCGACCGTATCTTTACCCTGTTCGACGGCAACGATCCCCAAGCCGTCTCGCGTGCCCGCTCGCTCTGGACGAGCGTAAAACAGTCAGGGCACAGCCTCGCCTATTGGCAGCAACAGGAGCGTGGCTGGCAGAAAGCCGGATAAAACCCGGTCTCTCGATAGGATAAATCGCCTTCATCACAAGACGATCATCGGATAGATCCTTCTCTTTACTTCGCCGTTTACTGATCACGCATCAGGACCGAGGGGCTCAATAAAGACAAGGCGCCGGTCCTCTTGGGAGAAGAGCGATCATGTCACTTGATGGAAAAGTCATTCTTGTTACGGGCGCAGCACAGGGGATCGGTCGCGGCATCGCGCTGCGACTGGCAAAAGATGGCGCCGATATCGCCCTTGTCGATCTCAAAACGGACAAGCTGCACAGCGTGAAAAGCGAGATCGAGGCGCTCGGTCGCAAGGCCAGCGTCTTTGCCGCCGATGTGAGCGACCGTGAGGCCGTTTATGCCGCGATCGACCTTGCCGAAGCCGAACTGGGCGGCTTCGATGTCATGATCAACAATGCGGGTATCGCCCAGGTCAACCCGATCGCCGATGTGCTGCCCGAAGAAGTCGAGCGTATAATGCGCATCAATATTCAGGGTGTGCTCTGGGGCATTCAGGCCGCCGCCGCCAAATTCAAGGCGCGCAAGCAGAAGGGCAAGATCATCAATGCCTCTTCCATCGCAGGGCATGACGGGTTCGCGATGCTCGGCGTCTATTCCGCCACGAAATTCGCCGTGCGCGCCCTCACCCAGGCAGCTGCCAAGGAATATGCAAGCGCGGGCATCACCGTAAACGCATACTGCCCCGGCATTGTGGGTACGGATATGTGGGTCGAAATCGACGAGCGCTTTGCCGAGATGACTGGCGCGGAAAAAGGCGAGACCTACAGGAAATTCGTCGAGGGAATAGCGCTCGGCCGTGCCCAGACGCCCGATGACGTGGCAGCGCTCGTCGCTTTCCTGTCAGGACCCGATTCGGACTACATCACCGGTCAGGCCATCCTGACCGATGGCGGCGTCGTCTATCGCTGATCTTTTACCAAATGCCGCGCAATGGACTTTTCAACATTCCGGTCAGCGCGTTGCTCAGCACTCTGGCAGATTGACAGCAAGGCCACCCAGAGACGTCTCCTTGTAGCGATGGTTCATGTCGCGCCCCGTCTCGGCCATGGTGCGGATGACCTGATCGAGCGAGACCATATGGGCTCCATCGCCATTCAGGGCGAGCGATGCGGCATTGATCGCTTTCACAGCCCCGAAAGCATTGCGCTCGATGCAGGGTATCTGCACCAGCCCCGCCACCGGATCGCAGGTCATGCCCAGATGATGCTCCATGCCGATCTCGGCAGCGTCCTCGATCTGCTCCGGCGTGCCGCCCAGAGCCGCTGCCAACCCTGCTGCGGCCATCGAAGAGGCGACGCCCACCTCGCCCTGACAGCCCACTTCGGCCCCGGAAATCGAGGCATTAAGCTTGAAGAGCCCCCCAATGGCGCCAGCGGTAAGCAAAAAATCGCGCATGCCTTGCTGCGCTGTGGCTGGCGGCAAAGGCGGGCAATAATCGCGATAGTAGCGCAAGACCGAGGGAATGATTCCGGCGGCACCATTGGTAGGAGCCGTCACCACGCGGCCACCGGCGGCATTTTCCTCATTCACCGCGATGGCGAAAAGGCTGATCCAGTCCATGATGCCATGGGCAGAGCGTGTATTGGCGCGCTCTCTCTCCTTCAGTTTCTCATGAAGAGCCTGCGCCCTGCGGCGCACTTTCAGACGTCCCGGCAGGATGCCGCTCTGCTCCATTCCTCGGGCGATACAGGCCATCATCACGGCGATGATCTCATCGAGATAGGCGACGATCTCGTCTCTCGGACGCAGCGCGCATTCATTTTCCATGACGAGCGCCGCGATACTCAGATCGTGCAATCTGGCCTGATGCAGCAATTCGGCGCCACTGGTGAATGGATAAGGCACGCTGGGCTGGGCATAGCCTGCCGTCTCGGTCGCTTTCTCAGGCACGATGAACCCACCGCCCACCGAGCAGAAACGCGCCACCTCCAATGGCTCGCCTTCTGCGTTCAACGCCTCGAATTGCAGTGTGTTGGGATGAACGGGAGGCACACTCTGCTTGTCGAGAACCAGATCGTGAACCGGGTCGAAGGGCAGTACTTTCCCGTCGAAAACGATATGTCTGTTCGCTTCGACCTGCGCCACGATCCCGTCAGCCGCATCCGGGTCGATACTCTGCGGCAATTCTCCGCACAGGCCGAGAATGACCGCCTTGTCCGTGGCATGACCCTGCGCCGTCCATGCCAGAGACCCGTAAAGCGTGACGCGAAGACGCATGATGCTGTCGAAATCGGTGAGCGACGTCATGAAACGCTGCGCCGCGCGCATCGGCCCCACCGTATGCGACGATGACGGACCGATACCGATTTTGAAAAGATCGAACAGGCTGATCATACGCGTCTCGTCGTCACACTCGGGCAGAACCTGAACAGCCCGCCCCTGCCATG
Source organism: Asaia sp. BMEF1 (assembly GCF_051628905.1). Lineage (GTDB taxonomy): Bacteria > Pseudomonadota > Alphaproteobacteria > Acetobacterales > Acetobacteraceae > Asaia. Next base: position 1,566,514 of record NZ_CP157575.1, read on the forward strand.
GCAGGAAGATTAAAAACTGGTCTCAGAGATCTGAAACGTTTCCAACCCGAAAGCAACTCTCACGCGCCTCCATCGGGCATTGTCGGGAGACCACGAGCGAGAGCGCCTTACAGGCCGGGCAGCAGTCTGATGATGGCGCCAACCCTTGCAATTTCGCATAGATCCTTTCCGAATTGGCGGAATTTATGCGGGATGCGACCACTGCTCCTCGATAACAGATTTTGATCGACCGTCTTCCGGCGCATGGCCAGCTACGTCGTCAGCGCCCGTCGGCGCAACTCAGAGGCTTTCTTCCTCGAATATTTTCTTCACGATCGGCAGCGCCGTCATGGCAGGCGGCCAGCCTGCATAAAAAGCGATCTGGGTAATCGCTTCGACGATCTCCTCTTTCCTGAGGCCGTTCGCGAGCCCTTTTCGAATGTGAAAGGCGAGTTCGTTATGCCGATATCCGGCGATCAGGCAGGTGATGGTGGTGAGGCTGCGATCACGCGGCGAAAGGGCCGTATTCTGCCACACATCACCGAACAGCACCTTGTCGGTAATTTCGGCAAGATGAGAGGCGATATCGCCAAAGGCCTTTCGGGCGTCGGTAGGGTCACTTGACATGGTCTTTTCTCCAGCAACGGAAGGAGACCAGGGTGCTGAGGCAGCCAGCGCCCCAATCACCATGGCCCGTCTGTTTATCGGCAGCATTCCGGCCTCAATGAGCCGTAAAGCCCCCATCGACCGGCAGGGCAACGCCGGTCACGAAGCTGGCGCCGGGGCTGCATAGCCACAGCACAGATTGCGCAATTTCCTCTGCTGTCCCAAGACGGCCTATCGGCTGCTGCTTCAGGAAATCGTCCATGGCCTGTTTTTGCGTCTTGAGCATATCGGCCACCATCGGCGTTTCGATCACGCCAGGGCAGATCGCATTGATACGCACGCCACGCGGCGCGTAGTCGAGGGCGGCGCTTTTTGTGAGTCCGATAACGCCATGTTTGGAGGCGTGATACGCGGCACGCTCGGGAAGGCCGACTAGTCCACCCAAAGAAGAGCAATTGACGATCGCGCCGAAACCCTGCTGTCGCATCTGCCTGAGTTCATGCTTCATGCAGGTCCAGATTCCCCGCAGATTGACGGCCTGAACCCTGTCGAAGGCCTCAGCTGTTTCATCGGCGGCATCTGTAGGCGGGGCCTGGATACCGGCGTTGTTATAGGCGAAATCGAGCCGACCGAAGCGTGAAACGGCAAGCGCCACAAGGCCTGCCGCCTGTGCTTCGTCCGACACGTCACAGGCCATACCCACCGCCCGATATCCTGCCGCGTTTAGCCGGGCTGCCGCCTCCTGAATCGCGACTTCATCAAGATCGCCCAAAACAATTGCTGCGCCGCTTCTGGCAAAGGCCTCTGCCGTAGCGAAGCCCATGCCGCCCTTGGCACCTGTTACGACAGCGACCTTGCCTGCGAAATCATAGCTTGGGTTCATGTCCCTCTCTCCAGATCGTGCCACGAGGCGCATGGCGTTTGATGAGGCAGGAAATGCGCGGATTATTTACCGACAGAAATGTCTCATTGACCCCGCGCGCCGCTCACAGCGTCATGGTGCCGGCCAGATGAAATGGCAGGCTTTTCACGACCTGTGATTTCCAGAAATTTGCCTCGATTACACGACGGCCCGTGCCGCCTTCAGAAATTACTTTAGGCCTGCCAGAGCGACCGTAATATCCGGCTTCGTGTTGATACCCTGTTGAGTGACGCTCAACATCGAGCTGACTGTAATCAGAGTCCCAGCGGCTTGAGTTCACGCAGCAGCGCGATCAGAAGGCGCAGCCCTGTCGGCACCTGACGTCGACTGGCGTAATAGATGTAAAACCCGTCTCCCATCGGCGCCCAGTCTTCCAGGACAGAGCGAACCCTGCCTTCGGCAATCAGCGGTGCGACCAGAGGTTCGGGCGCATACATCAGGCCTGCGCCCCCCAGAAGAGCGGAGAGGATGGCCCGGCTGTCATCGAAAGTGAGCGATCCCGGCACTGCAACCGCCATGTTCTCCGATTGGCGTTCGAACTCCCAGCGATAGAGCGTATCGTCGCCAAGGCGAAAGCGCAGGCAGCGATGCGCTGCGAGATCGTGCGGGTGCAGTGGGACACCATGACGTTCGAGATAAGCGACAGACCCCACGACCACCCAGCGTATATCGGCCGACAGACGTTGGGCGATCATATCCTCGGGAACAGTGCCGCCATAACGGATACCAGCGTCGAACCCGCCATCGATCACATCCACGAGCTGATTACTGACCGCCAGATCGAGTGCGATATCCGGGTAGCGTTCGACGAAATGGGGAAGTGCCGGACCAAGCAGCAAACTCGCGGCGTCGCTGGGCACGTTCAGCCTGATACGCCCTTTGGGCACGTCGCGGAAACGGTTGAGGCTGTCGACAGCCTGCTCGATACGGGAGAACGGATCGCTGATCGCCGCCTGCAATTCCTCACCGGCAGCGGTGAGCGTGACACTGCGGTTGGTACGATTGATCAGCCTGATGCCAATGCGGGTCTCCAGCCCCTTGAGCGAATGGCTCAGGGCAGAAGTGCTCACGCCCAGCTCGACACCCGCGCGCCTGAAGTTGCGGTGGCGGGCGATAGCCAGAAAATAGCTGTAATCGGCGAGATCGATCCGGTTAACGGGCATGGCCGAGCATGACTCACTCTTTTTCGAAGGGCAATCGGCCGCTCTTATTCGGAAGGCCCCTTGAACTGGGCATCGGAGACTTTTTCCGCCCAGTCGACAGCATGGCCGCCGAGCGTTTCGGTGACCGACAGATGGGTCATCGATGTCGTATCCGTTGCGCCGTGCCAGTGACGAATGCCGGGCGGCACATAGACTGTGTCGCCTTTGCAGATACGCTGCACGGGGCCGCCTTCGCGCTGCGTCCAGCCACATCCTTGCGTCACATACAAAGTCTGTCCGGCAGGATGCGTATGCCAGTGGCTGCGTGCCCTGGCCTGAAAGGTTACCAGCCCCACGCCGGCACGCCCCGGTGATACCGGTCTGACAAGCTCCAAAACCGTCACCTTGCCGGTGAAGAATGTCGCTGGGCCGGGTTTGGCGGCAATCGCTCCCGGTTTGATGACGTCCGATTGCCGATTGGGCAGCTGCTGAACGGGCGCTGTCTGCGCAAAAGCGAGGCCGATCCCGCACCACAGAAGCATCATGACACCGGCATATCTGGAAAAGAGCATCGTCGTTTTCTTTCGTTAGCGGGAGAATTCTTTCGGCAACGCATAGGCAACGAGCCGCGCACCTTGTGTTGTCTTGAGCGTTGGCTTGCCCCCTGTGGCAATGACCACGATCTGTCGACTGCTATGCGGCGCCCGATAGGTCATGGGCGTCGCCTGCCCTCCGGCAGGGAGGCGGGCTTTCCACAACTCCTTGCCATTGGACAGGTCATAGGCACGGATAGCCTGCTCCATCGACGCCGCGATGAAAATCAGACCGCCGCGCGTCGTGATGCCCCCGCCTGAAAAAGGCACACCCATGGGGAGAGGAACATGCGTGTGAAACCCAAGTGGTCCCGTATCGGCGCTCGTGCCGAACGGCTTTGTCCAGATCAGCCGCCCAGTGCGAAGATCGACGGCAGCCAGAGAGGCGTAAGGCGGCGATGTGCAGGGCACGCCGAGAAAAGACTGAAAAGGCCCGTTGATCGCACCGTAGGGCGTGTTTGCCATGGGATTTTGGGTGTTGACCGGACCATGTGTCGGCCCGAGCACATTGCCAATCCGATTGGCCTGCTCGCGCGGAATGAGCTGCGACCGTGTCGGCAGGTTCATCCATGGCACAACCATGATGCCGCGCTCGGGATCGAGAGAAACGCTCCCCCAATTGACCCCGCCGCCATAACCCGGATGCACGATGGTCGGTCGATCGAGACCGATAGGTGTCAGGGGGCCTTCATAGCGCGCCTGTCTGAACCTGATGCGACAGAACATCTGGTCGATAGGCGTCAGCCCCCACATGTCGCGCTCTCGCAGCGTGGCGCCACGAAACGATGGCATCGCGACCGAAAACGGCTGGGTCGCCGACAGCCGGTCACCGGGGCCGCCGCCACCCTGAGGCACAGCCAATTCGCGTACCTCCCTGATCGGCTCGCCCGTGGCGCGGTCGAGCACGAAGATCTCACCGCGTTTGGTCGGCATGATCAGCCCGGCCCTCAGCCCTTTCGCGGTGGGTATATTGGTAAGGCTCGGCTGCGAAGGAATATCGTAATCCCACAAATCATGATGGGTCGTCTGAAATTTCCAGCGCGGCGTGCCCGTTTCGGCATCGATCGCGATTACAGCGCTGCTATTCTCGTCGTCGAAGGGACGACGCTGCGCGCCATAAAGATCCGGAGTCGAATTGCCCATGGGCAGATAAACGAGACCGAGCTTCTCATCGGCACTGAGAGGCGCCCAGCTATTGGGCGTCGAGCGTGTATAGCTCTGGCCCGGAGGCGGCTCCCCCTTGCGGTCGGGATGACCCACATCGAACGCCCAGGCAAGCTTGCCCGAAATGGCATCGAAGGCGCGCACGACGCCCGACGGCGCCCCCCAGAACTGGTTGTCCAGAATGCTGCCCCCCACGACGAGCTTTCCACGTATGAGCTGGGGCGCAGAGCTGACGTAATAGATGCCAAAAGGCGCAGCACTCATGCCCCGTCTGAGATCATAGCGACCCGCCACCGCAAAATCATGACAGAGCTGCCCTGTATGCGCATCCAGTGCCACGAGATCGGGAAGCTGGCTGACTGCATAAAGACGCTCCGCGCAGGGCCCTGTTGCACCGGAAACGCGATAATAGGTAACGCCCCGGCAGGGCTTGCCGGAACGGGAATCGCTCATCTGAAACGTCCAGCGTCGCTTGCCTGTCTCGGCGTCGTACGCGACGACCGCGTCATAATTATTGCAGATATAAAGACTGTCGCCGATCATGATCGGCGTTACTTCAAGTCCCGCCGTGTAAGCATTATCCGGCTTAGGGCCAGTATCGGCTTCCCAGATTTTTTCGAGCTTGCCTACATTGCCGGTATTGATCTGATCGAGCGGACTGAAGCGTGAACCGCCCTGATCGTTACCATAGGCTGGCCATTGGTCAGTCACCTCTGACTTCACTTGCACCAGACGACCGGGAGCCTCGATGGGGCTGCCCGTCTGCCAGGCAGGATCTGGTGGAGCGCTCGATCCCGTTACATGCAACAGAATTCCGAATAATGCGAAGACACCCAGAACCAGGCCAAAACGAGACATGCCACGCAAAGAGTGTCGTGCCGGTCCAGGCATGACGCCTGGCAGGAACAACCCCAAACCGAGCACGCAGGGCGCAACCAGACGTGGGACGAGTTGCCAGACATGTCCGCCGACCTCCCAGATCGACCAGGCAAGTGTGAGCGCGAGCATCGCAGCGTATACCCCCGCGCCACGCCGATCTGCCCGCCAGATCATGGCCGCACTTGAAAGCATCATCACCCCGGCAATGAGGTAGTAATACGAACCGCCTGCCTGAATGAGGATCGCCCCCCCTGCTATCAGGGTCGCGCCAAGAAGTGCCAGCAACGTGGCATAGAGACAGGCGAGCCAGCCATTCCGGCGCATGATCCTCTTTGAGATAGCCATGAGTTACCTTTTGCTGCCGCAATACCGTCACTGAAAATAATATGACGGAGATAACCCATAGAGCGCCCTTTTGATGTTGAGCGTCTTTCAATGCGGGTAGAGGAAAATTTCAGCACTCCTACGGCGGTCTTTTCCCCCCGCTCGTCGAGGGGAACGCCCAACTGCACGCGGCCATCCGTGACGATCGCGGTTCACAAGCCGGGTTCGTTCCTGATCGCACCGTCTTCGGGTTCATTCGGGAAGGAAAAAGCCCCCCGCTATGGGCGCTCCTGCTTCCCGATCAAATACCAGGCTCGGAACCCTGCATCAGAGCAGACACCTGCTTGTCCGGAAGGGCCAAATAATGACGTATCGACCTAAACCAAGCCTCAGGGATGACCAGTTTTCAGAGGCGGGAGAGGCTCGAAATCATGGCCACATCCACACACAGATGAGCGGCAATGAGCTCTGGAGACGATGCGGCGAGCCATTGAGAGAGGGATAGGTCGTGATAATGGTCCGACCTGAAGATCTCGAGCATCCTCAGCGGCGCATTGCCGTCATTGCGGATGAAATAGCCTTCTGCCCTTGGCACATGGCCGATGATCCCGGTGCGGAGCCTCTTCTCCTGTTGGGCTCCACCCGCCGGCACACAGGTGACGGCACCCGCACCATCGAGGCATATCTGCCAGACAGAAGTATTGAGATGCCAGTGAAGATCGGTGCAGCAGCCGGGGCTGATCTCGACGAGTGCGGCAGAGAGCGCCTCGGGGTCACCAAAGGCGTCGGCTTCGAGCACGCGTATACTGCCCCACTGCGTCGTCTCGGCGGTCTGATCGAATAGTGCGTGGTGAAACGGGCCGTGCGCGGGTTGCGTATCGACCCAGCACCAGTCGTCGCCCGTCTCGCCAGATCCGTTCTCTCTGCCACCCACAAACATTACGACGCTGGCACGCTCATTATCACAGCAATGCAGCCAGGCTGAGGCGGAGGAAGGCACACTCCACACATCCCCTTCGCGCAGGACATCATGATAGAGCGTCGCGCCTGTTTCAGAGCACATTTCAAGTCTGGCGCAGCCCGAAACGACCATGCCCCAGCCTATGGCATCGCAGCGTACAACGCCGCCGCGTGACCCTTCGCCGAGATCATGGCGCCTGACCTCCACCTCTCTGCAATGCCGAGCCCCGCGCCGCGCCGGCCATGCGTCATCGGCTTCGTACGCGCCGGGCGCCCGTCGGGCCCGCAATCTTGAGGCCCAGCCGGAAGCCCCTTCGCGCCGCCTCATAGAAGACCCGGACGTTCCCGTTCCGCCGAAAAGGCGATGGAAAACGCGATGATCAAAAGACACCATTTTCGGCCTCCTCTTTGAAAGCAGAAGCTGCCCCGAGAGCTCGTGCGACCAGCCTAACGCCGCACAGTCCATAGGGAGTCACTTCTCACGTATTCGTGATTAACGACTTGCCATCCTTATCGAACGCAGACCCAGATCTGACGCTTCGGCCTGAAGATTGAAAAGGAAGTTTTCATGAAAAAGGTCAGTTTTCGTGACGGCACGTCCGTTCCGGCATTGGGCATGGGAAGCTGGAATATCGGAGATTCAACGGCGACACGTGCCGAGGAGATCGCCAGTCTTCGGGCTGGACTCGATGCCGGCCTCAGCGTGATCGACACGGCGGAAATGTACGGCAGCGGTCGCTCCGAACGTCTCGTCGGTGAGGCTATACGCGGTCGACGCGACGAGGTCTTCCTGATCAGCAAGGTGCTCCCGTCGAATGCCAGCTATGAAAAGACCCTGCGCAGTTGCGAGGCTTCCCTCCAAAGGCTGGGCACCGACCGCCTCGATCTCTATCTGCTGCATTGGCGCGGCGGCGTTCCGCTGGAAGAAACCGTCGAGGCACTGACCCATCTGCAAACCCGGGGGATGATCTGTCGCTGGGGTGTCTCCAATTTCGACACCGAAGACATGCAGGAACTGGACGCGCTGGACGCTGACTGCGCCGCGAACCAGATCCTGTATAATCTCGAGGCGCGCGGCGTGGAATTTGACCTGCTGGCGCGCGACAGGGCAGCGGGCATCGTCTCCATTGCCTATTCGCCCCTCGGCCAGGGCGGCGCGCTGCTGGAAGACGCTCTTCTGGTCGACATCGCGAGAGACCATGAAACAGCGAGCGGCCCCGCGAGCCCGGCCCAGATCGCGCTCGCCTGGACGCTTCGGCAGCCCAACCTGCTCGCCATTCCCAAAGCTGGCTCGAGACCTCATATGCGCAACAACATTGCGGCACTGGAACTGACCCTGCGGGACGAGGATTACGCGCGCCTGGACACGCATTTCGCGCCGCCACGCCGCAAGGTCCCGCTCGAAATGATCTAACTCCCCCTCCAGCCGGGAAAGCGGTCGATGTCATTGAGAAATATCCATCCGCCTATCCCGAAAGAAAATGAATGATATAGGAATATTATCTCATATAATAATCATGAAATTTCCATAGTTTACAGTAATTATGGATCATATTTTGTGGTTATATCGTTTTTCATGACTACCTCCTTCATGATCCGTGCTGGATTTGAGCGCTATCCTACCGATCATCACCAGCGGCTCACCCCCTTCGCGGAGGAGCGTCGGATTTGGATTTCGCATCTCTCAAGCGTGCAGATAAGAAGCTTTACCGATTATCTGAGTGAAGCGGTCGGATGATTTCTGGTCTGCTCCCAGATGGAGCCGGAACTCGAACTCGTCTTTTACGACCCGCAAGCGCCGGGCAACAGCGAGAATGAGCTGATCGAACTGGCTCATGAACGCGCCGGAGATCTGGACCGCCATCGCCTGCCGCTGAGACTGTGGAAAATCCCCGCACTCAACCGGGCATGAAAGCCCGGGAAGAGGAATTGGGTCGGGCCTGAAATTGCGGTAAGGAAAAGCCTGATCCGCTCATTGCATGTCAGGATGCTCCCCTGTTTTCAGCCCTCCCCCTCGTCCTGCTGCTGATCTGCCTTGTGCTGCGCCTTGCGACATTCAGGCACAACAGGCCGTTCATGCCCTTGCTGCGCATGACCTTGTTGGGAATTCAGGGCGCGCTGGGCTGCTGGGGCGCGCTGGGAGCGCATGAATCCCGGATCGGCCCGATAGCACTCGATCCGTTCAGCGCGTGCTGGATCGTGCTTTGGACCCTGTCGCTGGTGACGCCTCGTCGCCATACAGGGCCTGTGGGCGAAGCACTCGGTGGTCTTGGTCTTCTCTGCCATGACCCGGCGCTCGCACTCTTCTGTTTTCTGCCCTGCCTCGCCGAGGCTGCCCACCGTGCGAACGCAACTCAGGACGCGCAAAAGTTTAGAGCCTGGCGACTGGGCCTGCTGGCCCCGGCAGGATGCGCGCTCGCCATTCTGCCGGGTTTTCCTGCCCTCTCCTTCCTGGCGCCCGCGGCGGGGCTCGCCACCTTGCCCGCCTTTACGGAAACCCCACTTCTGGCCTACGCGCTTCTCGTGCCTGCGCTCTTGCAGGCGCAGGGCTTTTTCTGGCCGGTCGGCCTCATTCTGCTGGGGGCAGGGCTCTGTCTTTGCCTGCGCATCGGCCAGGCTCTGAATTACTGGCCTTTGCTGCTGCTCGGCCTCACCCTCTGCGCCCGAGAAAGCGGGCTGGCCGATACTGCTCTGGCTGGCAGTGAGGCGATGATTCTGGCCCTGGCCCTCCAGGGGCTCGGTAGCAGGGGCTTTCTGTTCCAGACGCCTTTGCCGCCTCTGGCCGGTTTCCTGCCTTTCTGGCTCGGACTGCACGTGGTCAACGGGCTCAGCGGGCTTTCTCCCGCCTGGACCGCGGGGGCCGTAATACTGAGCCTTCTGATCGGCGTGCTGATGGTGCGAGGCTGGCTGGCCTCCTGGTGCTCCCTGACCCAGGCTTTCGCATTCCATGATGGCGGGTTGCCGACAGCGCTCACCCTTGGCCTATGCCTGTCGATCTGCCCGGGTCTGCTGCTCGGATTCCTGCATGTCTCGGCACTCGATCTGGCGGGTGCCGGTCAGCAGACCTGGCGCGCCTGGCCGATCTGGTCCGTTGCGGGCGGGGATGGCGCCTTCTGGTATCCAGCGCTGATCTTCCTGATCCCGGCGCTCATCATTCCCGCCGTCATGACCCATCTGCCGTCTATGGCAAGTGCCCTGCCTGACTGGCCATCGCCCGAACTCAAACCACGCCTGCCCTGGGGAGCGAGGCGATCTCTCGCCCTGATACGCACGCGCTGGCATGCGCTTCGCAACGGATGGCGCCCTGCGACACTGGCCTTGCCCTTCGATCGGGTGCCCCTCTCCCGAAAAGCCGGCCCCGCCCTAACACGCCAGACCTTAACGCTCTGGCTGTTTCTGCTTGCCGCTGCCCTTGCCTGGCTTGGCTGGTCCGCATGATCGGCTTGTTCGCCATCGCCCTGGCTGCGACGCTCGGCCAGATGATCTGCCTTGCCGTGATCGCGCCTCTTCTGACCGACCTGGAACGAGGATTGCAAAACCTTGGCGCCGGACGCGGCTTTATCGCCCCAGGATGGCGCTGGCAGCAGATACGCCGCGGCTGGACTCAGCGCCGCCCCGTCCCCGCGCGCTGTTGGCTGGGGCTGTGCTCGGTATGTCTGGCTATGACAGGCATACCTTATGCCAATGAGCGCTCGCTTTTCGGGTTTCTCTCCGAGCCGCTCGCCTGCGGGGTACTGTTGATCCTTTCCTGCCTGCCTGCCTGGGTACAGGCCCTGCAAAATCCACCGACCCGGTTGATTGCCCTGCGCCTGCGCGCCTCGCTGGGCAGGCTTGGGCGCGATCTTCTTTTTCTGGTGCCGCTTCTTGCCTTGACTGGCACGTTGATTACCATCGGCCTGCCCGGCGCCGGAACGCTCGTCGGTCTGCTGCAACAGCGGCTTCTGCAACCGGCCCCGACATTGATCGGCGGGCTGGTTTTCATCGCAGCCGCCCTGCTTCTGGTGCTGAACCGGCGCTTTCTGTCAGATAGCTGGCATGAGGAGCTGATCGCATCCGCACAGGGGCGGCACCGCGCCCTGCTGCGCTATAGCCACGATCTGTCTGCCTGCTGCTGGTATCTGCTGATCGCCGATCTGGTCTGGCCGGACTCGATTGCGACTGGCACCCGCCCTTTGGGCACGCTGATCGCACTCTGGTGCATCGCGGCCCCTGCCAAACTCGCCCTGATGGTCGTTCTGGCCGCTGGTTGGCGCGCTTGTCGCCCTCTGCCTGCGGCGCGCCTCGCTCTGGTCCTGAGCGGTGCGGCAATCCTGCTCGTTCTCGCGGGAAGGCTGGCAGTATGACCGTCCTGCTCGGCCTTGCCCTGCTGATCGCTCTCGGTGCGATCGGGCGTGACGGGCGTATCCTGCCTTTTCATGGCACCTGTGCTGCTGCCTGCGTATCGGTCATCGGCCATGGCGCGCCGGCCATGGCCGCGCTCATTCTGCTGCCCGTGCTCAATGGCGCGGGGTGGATCGTGCTGCGCGCCCATGTCGCCTGGCGATCGGGCGATCTGCGCGAGCGCCGCGCCACCCAGCAGGCAGCAGGCCTCGCCCTGTGTGCCGCCATCGGACTCGTGCTGCTCACGGCACTCGCCGCCACACCGGGTCTGCCTGTGATGATCTGTATCGGGATTGTTCTTTCCGGTCTCTGCGCCGCTGCTCTGCCCGTACCCCTGCTTCAGCTGGTCGGGTTGCTCTGCGCCCTGAATGGCCTGCTGCTGCTGGGCGGCTATAGCCAGAGCTGGCCCCTCCTTCTGGGTACGGCGCTGGTCTGGGGCGGCTTACTGGCTCTGGGCGGCTGGCTGATGCCGAGACTAGCCTGGCTGCGTCTGGAGGGGCCGCGCAATGGCTGAGACCCTGCATCAGATCGCCAGATTTCTGGTGCCCACATGGCCGCTTCTGGCTGCCTGCCTTCTGGCCCTCATGCCCGAGGCACAAGCTGGTCGCTCGGCGCGTCTCTTCGCGCTGACGGGGCTGATTCTCACCGCTCTGCTGGACCCGTTTCTCTCTGGGCAGGATGTTCTGGCGCGCTGGGCCTGTTTCCTGGCCGGCTGCGTGCCTTTTCTTTCCTGGCAGGCACGCGAAAAACGTCTTGCCCTCTGTCTCAATTTTCTGGCGAGTTCCACCATCATGCTGGCCCTCAGCGTGCACACGCTGCTGCCGGTCACCTGCCTGACCGCCTGCGGCGCGCTGATTCTCGCGCTGCGCGAAACGCTGGTCACGACACGTGCAAGACAGGCCTGGGAATCGATGCGCCTGCGGCTTGCAGGAGTGGTTCTGGCCCTGCTCGGCACGAGCCTGACGACGATGACACCGGACGCGGCCACACTCCGCCTCGGCGACCTGTTTCTCTCCATCGGGCTTTGCCTCATGGCGGGTCTCGGCACCCCCGTGACGACACATGCCCATCCCGCGACAGAAGAACCGGGCACAGCCCTTCTGGACATGCTTCTCTGCCTGAGTGTCGTGGCGTTGATGATCCGGCTGCCTGAGCGCGACATCACCCATATGGTGCTGATTCTCGCCGGGCTGGCCGGTCTGTGGCTGTGCGTGGGAACCAGGCAGGACAATTATCGACCGCTCGTGGCGCTGGCAGTCATCGCCTCTGCCCTGCCTCATGGCGTCGTGCCGGCGCTGCTTCTGATGAGCAGCGCTCTGGCTCTGGCCGCCGCCCCGTCGATCAACAGATCGGCCCGTTTCTGGATCCTGGGCAGTCTGCCCCCCTGGCCGGGCTTCGCGGCAGGTCTCGGGATCGTGGCTGGGTTGGCGACAACGGGCGTGATTCCGGTTTTGCTGTGCCTGCTGGCTCTCGGCCTGATGGCAAGCCGCGCGCGTCTAGGTTTTATCCTGCCCTCATCATGGCAGGACAGGATTGTGCTGGGAGCTCTGCTCACTCTGGGGCTAGCCTCGCCTTTTCTCATGACCCTGCCTGAGCCTGTCTGGGCCCTGCACTGGAGAGCCCCATGAGCATGGCGCAGCATATCAGGCAAGGCGAGCGTCTGGCGCCCTACCACTACGCACTGGACGAACCCCAATGGCGCGCCATGATCGAGGCCATGCCGGGCTGGTTTATCGCCCATTGGTGCGATGACAGCCGGGCTTATGCGCTGTTTCTGGATCAGGAAACACCGCTCATGGCGAGCACGCCGCTCATAGACGGGCGCTATTTTGCCCTTTCGGCATCGGTCCCGGCCGCCTCGTGGCCGGAACGCATCGCGCAGGATCTCTGGGGCTGCCTGCCTCTGGGTGCTGCCGATACCGAGCCTGCGCTCGATCATGGCGGCTGGGCAAGTATCTCACCCCTATCGCAACGTTCCGTTGCGTCGGATCATACGCCGCCCGATGCCGGTTTTCGTGAGGCGTTACATACCGACATGGCGCCTTTCGTCTGGAAAGGCAGGCAGATCATGCCGGGGGCGGCGCATACCGGGCTCATGCAACAGGTTCAGGGCCGCAAGCCGGAGGAGGCGCTGCGTCTGATCGGGCGCTGCGTCTCGGCAGGCTTCGTGGCCGCACCCCTCGCCTATTCGCGCGCCGTCGAACAGGCGCTGGGGCTCATCCCCTCGAACGCCGTGCGCGATGCACGCACGATTCTGGCAGAAATCGAGCGTATTGCGGTGCATTGCCGCGATATCGCCCAGATGGCGCGCCTGACAGGGTTCGCGCTTCTTGCCACCCATGCCGCCCTTGCCGAAGATCTCTGTGTCGCGCTCTGCACCCAGCATGGCGCCTCAAGGCGTCTGGTCGATGCGATCGCGCCAGACGGCATTGCTGCCGGAATCGATATCTGCGCGCTCGCCCATGCGGTTCATGACGCCTTGATGCCACGCCTGCCGGTTCTGGAGGGATTGCACGACCAGATGGCTGAAGGGCTCGAAGGGCTCGGTGTCATCACCGCCTCGACAGCAGAGCGCTTCTGTCTTGGAGGGCTGATCGCTCGCGCCTCGGGGCGCTCCTTCGATTTGCGCCAGCTTGAGGACGATATGCGCCATGTGCCCGGTCGCGCCGGATCGCGCCTTGCGGGTGATGGCTGGGCGCGTCAGTGCCTGCGGCTAGATGAGATACGCGACGCCCTGCGCCGCATCGAGCGTATCGCAACGCAATTCGGTGCGCCCCTGCCCATGCAGCCTCCGGTCCCGACCGGCTCGGGCGAAGGCATTGGCGCCGCCGAAGGGCCACATGGCGATCTGTGGTGCTGGGTAAGGCTGAAGGAATCCCGCCTCGACGGCGTCATGCTGCGCGATCCGTCTTTGGCCACGCTCGGCATTCTGCCGTCTCTCATGCATGATCGCTGGGAGGACAGACTTGTTCTGGCGTCTCTGGGGTTCGACCCGAACGGGGCGGAGCAGTAAGGCCAAAGAATCAGGCTTCAGCGGGTATCTCGCCTTCGGTCGGTACCGCTGACTGGTCGACGACAGGCGTTCTGGCGGTTTCTTTCGTCGGGCGCAGAGAACAGATGATGGCGCGCCAGAGCCGTGTCACGAACATGATGAAACTGCTGAACACCGTCGCATAGCAAGCCCCCTTGAGCGACCACGCAGCCGTCAGACCGTAAAGCACCGGAAAATAGGCAAGCGTGATCCAGGTTCGATTGGCCATGAGGAAGCCGATCTGCCCCATGACCGTCAACAGGGGCTCCAGCGGAACGATAAGCAGGGTCAGTACCGCCGAAACAAGCATGATCGAGATGTAATAGGTCGTGCCATGCAAATGGATATGCAGCATCAGCGCAAAAATGCGCCCCCCGAAAAAAGCCGATACAATCAGAAGCGCCACCGAAACGCCGCAAAGCATGGCGAAGATTTTCCAGGTGAGGCGCTTGAGGCCACGCCAGTCCTGACGGTCGCGCATCTTGACCAGTTCGGGATAAAGCACGGGCGACAGCATCTGGGCCGGGGTGACGATACCATCGGCAATCTGCCGGCAGATGCGGAATACGGCGGCCTCGGCAGAACCCAGAAGCGAGCCGACGACCAGGGTGCTGATATGGCCCGAAACCGCTCCAAGCGTCTGATTGATGCTGGTCGAGCGCGTAAAGGCCCACATGCCCGGCAATTGCCAGCGCCACTGTGTCAGCACGTCGCGCCAGCGGAGCCGCAGCCCGATTTTCCGGCGCAGGGTCGTGAGGGCGAAAAACAGGAAAAGCCCGTAATCGAGCAGGACCGCCCCGGCCCAGATCAGCACAAAAAAACCGAGATGCAGGTGCAGCGCAAAACCCATCGCCGTCCCCGCCGTGCGGAAGATGGCCGTTGCCGTATCGCTGATGGGCACCAGGTGAAAACGGTCTGTCAGACGCAGAACCCCGTTGCTCCAGCCCGTATACATGAACGGACTGATCAGCGCATAGCCATAGGCCAGCGACGTAACCCAGGGGGTCCAGTGCGCGATATGGCTGTATAGCGCGACGCTGATTACCCCGATCGACACGGCAACGACTGCCGAAAGCAGGTCGAGCCTGATGCAGAACCCCAGAATCTGGCGCAGCAGATCGAGATCGCGCCGGGCATAGGGCTCGTTACCGAAGCGGATGAGCGTCTGCCATGACTGCATACGCGAAAAGGTCGAAGCCATGATACCGAGAGAATGGATCAGGATCAGCAGACCGAACTGCCCCAGCCCCAGCGCCCGAACCGCAAAAGCGATATAGGCAAAGCTGCAAAGCGCCGTGGCGATACGCCCCAATGTCAGAAAGCTGACATTATGGACAATCCGTCTGGCGGCTGAGGGCTGTGTCGACATGAAGGGGTTTTGGACGCCCGGCCCCAAAATGGAAAGGGAAAGGGCGAAAAAACTTGCCTGCTTTCCGTTTGGCCTGACCTTGCGGCGGGGCGGGCGGGCGTTATCTCTGAGTGACGAGAACGTCCTTGCGCTTTTCTGACTTCCCTGTTCGGCCTGCACCCCAGAGGTATCATGCATCTCCCTCTCCGCCGCGCGAATTTCCCGGCCTCCATGGCTGTCGAAGTAAACCCGGCCTCTTTCGCGGCACCGCGCCTCGTGGCCCTGAATGACGCTCTGGCCGAAACGCTCGGTTTCGCACCCGAATGGCTGAGATCTCCAGAAGGCGTTGCCCTCCTGAGCGGTCAAACCCGCATCGAAGGCGTTCCCGCACTGGCCCAGGCCTATGCCGGACATCAATTCGGCCAGTTCGTGCCGCAGCTCGGTGATGGACGCGCCCATCTGCTCGGGGTCGTGACCGACGCTCGGGGTGACGTGCACGACGTACAGCTCAAGGGGTCGGGCCCGACCCCTTTTTCGCGGCGCGGTGACGGTCTGGCCGCACTCGGCCCGGTACTGCGCGAATATCTGGTGAGTGAGGCCATGGCAGCCCTCAACGTGCCGACCACGCGCGCGCTCGCCGCCGTCACGACCGGTGAGACGATCTGGCGCGACAAACCCCAACCCGGCGCCATTCTGACACGGGTTGCAGCGAGCCATCTGCGCGTTGGCACCTTCCAGTATTTTGCCGCGCGCGAAGACCGTGAGGCACTGGCCTTTCTCTGCGATCTCGCTATCGACCGTCATGCCCCCTCGGCACGCGAGGCCGAGAACCCGGTCAAGGCGCTCTACGAGACGGTCGTGGCCAGACAGGCCCAGCTCGTCGCGCGCTGGATGAGCCTCGGCTTCGTGCATGGGGTAATGAATACGGACAACATGACGCTGTCGGGCGAAACCATCGATTACGGCCCCTGTGCGTTTCTCGACACTTACAGCCATGACAAGGTGTTCAGCTCGATCGATCGTAACGGACGCTATGCCTATGGCAATCAGCCGCGTCTGGCTGGGTGGAACCTCGCCCGACTGGCAGAGACGCTGCTTCCGTTTTTCGACACGAACGAAGACCGCGCACTCGCCTGGGCACAGGAGGCGCTGGGCCGGTTCCAGAGTCTCTATGAGGAAGCCTGGCTGGACCGGATGCGCCCCAAACTGGGCCTGGCCACGAAGGGGGATCAGGATAAGACGCTGATCGAGGCGCTGTTAGAAGTCATGGAAACCGAGACGCTGGACTGGACGCTCAGCTTCCGCCGTCTCGCGCGAAACGAAAACCTGGTTGCCGGGCATGCACCCGCAACGCTCGAGCGGTGGATGGCAGACTGGCAGGCAAGACGCGCTCTGGAACCCGCCTCCCTGAAGGCACAACAAGATCTGATGCAACGCAACAACCCTGCCGTGATCGCCCGCAATCATCGCGTTGCCGAAGCCATTGCCGCCGCCGAAACCGGCGATTTTTCGGTGTTTGAAGCCCTTCTCCAGCGCCTACGCCAACCCTACGACAACGATGCCGCTTACGAACTGCCCCCTATGCCTGAGCAGATCGTCCACGCAACCTTCTGCGGCACGTAACGGCGCGCTGACATAGCGGCGCGCGCATGGAGAGAAAGCCCGACGCTTTTTCTCCCTCCTGCGCAGAAAACCTTCACGTCGCTTTGAACGGTCGGGTGGTCGCCAAAACCTTTCCGCTGCGTATGATGCGATGTCGAAATGGAGCCTCCGGACGATGCCTTCAATCCGTAAAAACTGGTTCTATATTTACGGATTGGTCTCTTACGCTCTCCTGTTTTTCTGGTTCTCCTCAGTAATCTCGGCAACGCTCCCGCAAAGGACGCGCTCATGGCTTGTCTGTTTCTGGGTCGGGACGCTGCTGACGAGTTTTTTCTACTGCTACCGTCCACGATCGCTCGGTCAGGGCCTGATGCGCGGCGTGTCGCTGGGCGGTTCGGCGCTATGGCTGGCACAAGCCACCCTGCCTTGTATGCCGACCATATTTCTGGGCCGTACAGGCTGGCTACGAGCATTATGCATCAGCTTCGTCTTGATCTGTGAAGGAGCCGCGCTGATTGCGCTTCTGCGCGTGATTTTCGGTCGGGAATGCGATCCGCGCTTTCTGGAGGCCCAGGGAATTCCGCCGGTCGTGGTGCGGCTCATGCTGGCTGAGGCCCGCTTCTGGCGGCGCGTACTGGAATTTTTGACCGGTCGCTAGCATTCCCTTTTCTTGCCCAAAGCTGAAAAAAAGAAAAACCCATGATCCTCAGACGCTTCTTTCCAGCCCTGCTTATCGCCTCGCTTGTTGTCACGCCGTCGATCTCTCGCGCGGCGAGCGCAACAGCAACGCAGCAAAGAACCCAGCCTTTCTCGGTTGTGATCGAAGGCAGCGGGCAGGATGTTATTCTGATACCGGGCCTTGCCTCTCCACGCTCAGTCTGGGACGGAGTGGCTGCGCGGCTCAAAACGCATTATCGGCTGCATCTGGTGCAGCTTGCCGGGTTTGCAGGTGAACCGGCACAGAAGAACGTACCCGATAAGCTCATGCAGTCAGTCGCCTCTGCCCTGTCGCGCTATATCGAAACAGCGCACCTCAACAAGCCTACGCTGATAGGGCATTCGATAGGGGGTGAACTCGCCCTCATGGTGGCCAGCCAGACGCCCGATCTCGTCGGCCGCGTCATCGTCGTCGACGCCCTGCCCTTTTACCCGCTTGTTTTCAACCCGTCCGCCACCCGCGAGACGGTGCAACCACAGGCTGAGGCCTTCAGGCGGTCGCTTTTGCAGGAACAGCCTGAGAACCAGCGTCGGATGAGCCAGGAGCAGGCCATCGCGAGAATGGTCAGAACCGAATCCGCGCGCCCCGGGCTCGTAGAAGCCGGGCTAAGATCGGACATGAAGACGGTTGCCAACGCGCTTTATGACGACATGACAACCGATCTGCGCCCGGCGCTCCCTAAAATCACCGCCCCCGTGACTGTGATCTACGCCTTTGATCCCGTTTATGGCGTGCCCGCTGCCACGATCGATGCGCTCTATCGGACAAGTTATGCCGCAACGCCTCATGTTCGGTTCCAGCGGATCGATGACAGCTATCATTTCATCATGATCGACCAGCCGGAGAAATTTGACAGTGCCGTCGAGGCCGCCCTCAAGCCCCGCTCCCCTGAGCCCCGCCCCTGAGCCCGACGCAGAAATGAACGGACGCGTCAGGCTAGCCCAAGACGCCTGCGCAATTTACGGAGTTCGCGACCGGCTTCGATCATCAGGCCATGGGGCGACAGGACGGTTTTTTTCACGTCGAAAAGCGTGACATCGCCTGCCGCCGAGAGTGTGTGCATCCCTTCGGTAAACGGCGCGAAGCGGGGCGCGATCAGCAGGGCCGGTCCGGTATGGGTGGTTACATGATCGGGCGTCAGCCTGTCGAACCAGAGCGGGCGCACGGCGCCGCCATAAGTATGAGCGCAATCCTGAACCGGCAGCATGAGCTTGCCATCGATCTCGATCGGCGTGCCCCCGGCCCTTGCGCTTGACGGGTCGAGGCGGATCGGGTTCTGCCTGTGACGCGTCCAGGGGCCATGCAGGGTCTCGGCATAGGCCAGATGAAGGCAGCTCGGCGCCTTTTTGGCCGCATGGACCGGGGTATAGATCAACCACCACAAATTATCGCGAAAGCAGAGCGTCGCATCGACCGCGATCTCACCCCCCAGATCGATCTGACAGGCCGGGACCCAGCGATCGGGAAAGCGTTCGGCGCGATAGAGTGTCTGCGTGCCGGAGCGATGGGCTTCAGGCAGCATCCAGAAAGAGCCCTCAGCCTGCACGATCTGCGGATAGGACAGATGCCAGGGTTCGCGCAGCACGATCTCGTTTCTGATTAATCTCCACGCGCGGTCGTAAACGAGCAGCTCGATCTCGCCGACACGATTGCGATAGTCATAGACCTCGAGAAAGACATGCAGTCTGTCCTCGTGCCAGACGCCGAACGGATCGGCACGGAACTGGAAGGCACGGGGCATGTCGGGCAGGAAATGGCAGGGGATCCGAGACCAGTCGGGATCATGCAGCAGGCTGGCAAGCGGCGCTTCGAGAATGCCCGTTCGCCAGATATCCTTGCGCAAGCTCATGATGCCCTCCCCCGTTCAAGACGGCGCAGGGCTTACCATCTCCACACGTTTTCCAAAACCGGGCAGGCAACAAAACCGCGCCGGGAACCATCGGCACCCGGACGCTGCATGCAACACCGATCAGCGCAGATCGATGCGGATTCGGCCTCTCGGCGCAGAAGGATCGGTTCTGGCGTCGATCTGCACCTGGTTGACCGGCGCGCCAGAGGCGACGATCTGGTCTGCCACCGCCTTGCCGTCCTGCTCGGTAAGGGCTTCGAGCGCCTTGACCTGAGCGGCGGGGCTGCCTGCTTCGGGCGAAAGCACCGAGACGATGAACATGATCGTCGGCCTGCGCGACAAGGCAAGCTTGGTGCTGCGCTCGACGGCGGGTGCCCATTCCTCTTTGGGCGTACCTGCCACGATTTGGAGGAAAGGCGCCGGGGGCGGCTTGGACGGCGCCGCCGGAGGAATATAGGGCTTGGGGGGCTTGCCCGCATTGGGGTTGAACAGGCGCTGGTCGGGCGGCGTACAGGCCGCAAGCGCCCCGGAAATCAGGCATAGGCCGATGCCAGCCAAGGAGCGAAACTTCAGGAAACCACAATTCGTAGCATTCGTCATCGTCATGACCTTGAGAACTTGCAGGTAGAGCGGACACAAGCAAGAGAGCGGGAACAGAAAGACCAGTTTTCACGAAAATATCGGTAAGTTTTTTGAGCGCCCCCTCTCGTCTCGTCTTCCAAGGGTGCTATGGTTTCGCCTCTTATAACGAAACCGCCTACTGGCCGGGAGACTACAATGGCTGTGAAAATCGCAATCAACGGTTTTGGACGTATCGGACGTCTGGTACTGCGCGGTATCATCGAAAGCGGACGTACGGATGTCGTGCCGGTCGCCATCAACGACCTTGGCTCGGTGGAAGAGAACGCCCATCTGCTGGCTTATGACAGTGTCCATGGCCGTTTCCCCGGTACCGTGCGCGTCGATGGCAATAATCTGATCATCGAGGCCAATGGCCGTACCTATGATCCGATCCGCGTCTCCGCCGAGCGTGACCCGACCAAGGTGCCGTTCGAAGGCGTCGATGTCGCCATGGAATGCACGGGCCTGTTCACCACCAAGGAAAAGGCCTCGGCGCTCATCAAGGCCGGTGCGCGCAAGGTTCTGATTTCCGCTCCTGGCACCGATGTCGATGCCACCATTGTCTATGGCGTGAACAATGCCATGCTGACGAAGGACATGACGGTCATCTCCAACGCCTCCTGCACGACCAACTGTCTGGCGCCCGTCGCCAAGGTGCTGGACGAAGCCTTCGGCATCGAATGCGGCTACATGGTGACCATCCACTCCTACACGGGTGACCAGCGCACGGTCGACACCCATCACCGCGACCCGCGCCGCGCCCGCGCCGCTGCGCTGAACATGATCCCGACCTCGACGGGTGCTGCCAAGGCCATTGGTCTGGTTCTGCCGCATCTCAAGGGCCGTCTGGACGGCACCTCGATCCGCGTGCCGACGCCGAATGTCTCGGTCGTGTCGCTCGACTTCATCCCGAGCCGCGCTCCGGCTTCGGCACAGGCAGTCAACGACGCCCTGCGCGAAGCTGCCGCAGGCCCGCTGAAGGGTGTGCTCGACTATAACGAGGCGCCGCTGGTGAGCAGCGACTTCAACCATTCCTATGCTTCCTCGACCTTCGACGCCACGCAGACGGCGGTGATCGATGGCGGCAAGATGGTGCGCATCTGCTCCTGGTACGACAATGAATGGGGTTTCTCGAACCGCATGTCCGACACGGCAGCGCTTTTCGGCAGCCTCTAAGAAACAAGAAAACGGGAGTATAGCGCATGGCCAGTTTCCACACGCTCGATGATCTGTCTCCTGAGGGAAAGCGCGTTCTGCTGCGCGCCGACCTCAACGTGCCAGTGCGTGACGGTGCCATCACGGACACGACGCGTATCGACCGCGTCATCCCGACCATCTGCGAGCTGGCCGATAAAGGCGCGCGCGTTATCATTCTGAGCCATTTTGACCGCCCCAAGGGTCAGGTCGTGCCCAGCATGTCGCTTGCTCCCGTAGCCGAAATGCTGGAATCCAAGATCCAGCACAAGGTGCATTTCGTCTCTGACTGCGTCGGGTCGAAGGCGGAAGATGCCGTGGCGAAGCTGAAGGACGGCGAAGTCTGCGTGCTTGAAAACACGCGCTTCTATGCTGGCGAAGAGAAGAACGACCCCGAGTTCACCGCCATGCTTGCCCGTCTGGGCGACATCTACGTGAATGATGCCTTCTCTGCCGCTCATCGCGCCCATGCCTCCACCGAAGGGCTGGCCCGTCACCTGCCTGCCTATGCCGGTCGTCTGATGGAAGCCGAACTGAACGCGCTTTCCGCCGCCCTCGAACTGCCGGATCGCCCCGTGGGCGCCCTTATCGGTGGTGCCAAGATCTCGACCAAGCTTGACCTGATCGGGAATGTGCTTGGCAAGGTCGATGTACTGTTCATCGGCGGTGCGATGGCTAATACCTTCCTCGCGGCTCAGGGCGTTTCCGTCGGCAAGTCGCTGCAGGAAGCCGAGATGCACGAGACGGCGCGCAAGATCCTCGCCCAAGCCAATGACGGCAAATGCGAGATCATCCTGCCGGTCGATGCCGTGATTGCCCGGGAATTCCGTGCAGGGGCGCCGTCGGAAGTCTGCGACATCAACGCGGTACCGGCTGACGCCATGATCCTTGATGCCGGTCCCCAGACCGTCGCTCTGATCAACGCCAAGCTCGAGAGTTTAAAAACCTTGGTCTGGAACGGTCCGCTTGGCGCGTTCGAGATCAAACCTTTTGACGCGGCAACTGTCGCTGTGGCGCAGAAGGCTGCCGAGCTGACCAAGGCTGGCACCCTCAAGACCATCGCCGGTGGTGGCGATACGGTATCGGCCCTGCGCCATGCTGGCGCCGCCGACGAGATGAGCTATGTCTCGACGGCAGGCGGTGCCTTTCTGGAGTGGCTTGAAGGCAAGTTGCTTCCGGGTATCTCTGTCCTGACAGACGCAGCGCACCACGCTTTCCCGATCTGATCGGGTTATACGGGCCGGTTGCATCACGTTTCGTATCGGCGTGATACAATCGGCTTGTCAGGGTTGCATTCACTTTTCCTGGATGGATACAGTTCCTGCAGCCGGTAACGAGTCCGGTTCTAGCTGAATTTCCACTTGAACCGGAAAAAGGGAACGCACCCTTGCGCGCCTGTCTTGCTCTTGCCCTGTTTGCCAGTATCGGCCTGAACGTCGCTCAGGCTGCCGATAATACCACTGCATCGCGTGGCACGACTGTCAGGCACTCGCCTTCTGCCTCTTCCGGGCTGAACGCGACCTCGTCGTTCTCGCTTGAACCGACCACCGCTGAGGAACCCCTTATTCGGCAGGCCTCCCTGACCGTTAGGGCGCCTGCTTCAGCCAGCAAGGACGGTTTTACCCAAGCCCCTCTGCCCGATGACGATTTCGAAGCACCCAGGTCACGCAACAGCGATGACGATGCGAGCCTGAGAGCCGATTTCTTTCAGCGCAACCACCATCAGGTGGGCGATGCTCTAGCTGGTGGCGCCGGTGCCAATGACCAGCGGCGCGGTCATGGCTCGATGGCGGCAGGTGTCGCTGTCGCAATCCCTATGAACTGATCGCGCGTAGCGCTTTTTCAGAATCCTGCGATCACATTGAAATCGCAGAATACCCCCCGGCTCCCGCGACTGGCAGCGCGTCTGAGACGCCAGCCCGCATCGACCGTCACATTGAGTGCCCTGTTGATCTTGCTGTTCAGATCAACCCCCACGCTTGCCAGCGTCACGACGCGCGGACCGATTCCGGCAGGATGAACCTGCGAATTATCGCCCCAGTCCCAAAATGCTCCGGCCGTATTGGTGTCCTCAAGCGTGCCGAGACCAAGCGTCTTGCCAAGAGAGAAACCCGGCGTCGTCACTTCTTCGCTGAAGGTAAAGGCGCGGCTTCCGAAGGATGTATTGACGTAATAACCGCGCACCGTGCCCATCCCGCCGATCATGAGCTGCTCGCTATAGAGCAGATTATGAGTCGCGCCCTGCCATGAGAGCTTTGTGTTGGCCTTGAACTTGCCAGGCAGAGAAAGCGCCCGGTTCAGCATCAGCCGGTCATAAACATAGTTCGGTTTGGCATTGGGAAAAATCGTCTCATACCAGCCGCGCTTGTTGTAAGCCGAAATTCCAGGGGGACCGTAGACGATCTGGTTATTGATTTCCGTCTTTCCCCATGGATCCTGAAGCGAACCGATAAAGCCCAGCACGAACTGATTGGTCTCTGCATTGGCCAGAATGAGTGGAACCGCCGCGCTGAACTGATCCGAAATGGTCGATTTCCAGTCGAACCCCGCCTGCACTGTGCCGTCGACCCCAAAACGTGACCCTATTGCCCAATGCGGCAACATATGCAGCCAGCGGAGCGAGGCCTGCCCCGACACGCCTTTATTGGTCAGAGGCTGATCGGCGACCGGGTAAGACACCGAATAACTGCCGTAAATCAGCAACGCGTCGCGCGATGACAGGGGAATCTCCCAGCTTGCATTATGCCCGGTAAAGCGCCCCGAGACGCTGCGCTGGAGCTGATAGGTAAGGATATGACCCAGATTGAAGCCATTGCCCCATGAGACGCCTACATCCCAGTTAAGACGCCCGAGTGTCGGATCGAGCTGATTGTTGTAGGCACCGTAAACGTAAAGCGGCAGACGATCGGCCACTTTCAGATCGACATCGGTTAAACCCGGCGCGTGACCGGGGCGATAGACCATATCGACAGTACGAAACGGGTTGGTGTTCAGCCAGCTAAGATCTGTTTGCAAGGAGTCGAGTGAGAGTGCCTGGCCCGGCGCCAGGCCGCTCTGATTGCGTATGGTGCGCGCAGCAAACCAGCGATTACCCACCACATGGATCGTCCCGACGCGATATTCCATCACGTCCAGATGCAACACCCCCTGATGCACGCGCTGTGGCGGCACCGTGACCGTCACGAAAGCATGTCCCTTCAACCGGTAATAGCCGACAACCCGATCGACCAATGTCTGCATCTGACCGAAACTCAAGCCATGACCGATAAAAGGCATAATGAGGCGGGTGAAAGCGGGATCGTCGAGAAGCGGGAGCCCCTCTGTGCTCAGCGCGCGTGACGCCATCTGGCTTGCGACCGTTCCGGCAGGCTGGAACACGACAGCGCGCAAGAGCGACACAACCTGCGTATTCGATTGCAGGGCTTTGGGCACGAGGCCGGGCGTCTTCACCGTCGGAGCGACGCGACTGGGCAGACTGGCCGCACCGGTTCCGGCGCTGGGCCTGAGGAGCGATTGCGCTTTTGCACTGAACGGAGAGAAAGCGAGTATGGCGCAGCAAACAAGACGTCTCATCGCGCCATGTTTCCGCTATCGACGGTTTTCGAGGTCAGGCTCGGCTCGGCATGATCGGGCTGCGCGACCGTCAGCGCGATATCGCCATCCTCCAGCGTCGTGACCTGATTAGCCTCACGCATCCCATCGCGATTGCCTGCCAGCGCAAAGGCATTGCCACCCGCAGAAGCCAGGGTCGCTGCGGCATCAAGGATCATGGCACGCTTACCCGTTCCGCTCACCCGGCAGGGAATTGGCAAAACATAAACGCCTGAAGGGCCGAAAGAGGCGTTCATGGTGGCAGCCGGTCGTAGATGAGGAGAGGCCCCGGCGGCGCCAGCTGGACGTTGGTCGCTCACCCCGATCATGACCGTTTCGCTCTTCGAAGCGCCCGTTCCAGCGCCTGAACTTCCGCTCAGCGCCGGTTCGGCGGGGGCGCCACCCGCCACGAACTGCCCTGCGGTAACGGAAGCAGGAGCAGGACAGCCGCCTGATACCGCCTGCCCGTCGGGGCCGATGACCACAGCTTGCGGAGTGACACGATAGACGACGCCACCCAGCCCCAGCGCCTGCTTTACAGGCGACGGACGGTTGCCCACCACACTGTCGAGGGTCGCATTGGCCGAGGCGGACGCACGCGCGCCCGGCGCAAAGCCCCCAGCGGATTGCACCCCCTGAGCGTGCTGCGCGCGGCATTGCGGCGCCGCAAGAAGCGTCAGAACGCCTCCCAGCAGAAAGAAATAACGGCCAGCCGCAGCGAAGCGCGAAAGCAAAAGACAGATCATGACATCCCGCACAAAGAAACGCGGGATCGATCTATCACCAAAATGTGAGCAATACACTGCATTAAAGCCTGCCCTGAGCCTCACAGAGGAAGAACATGCTTGAATCAGAGAGATTTTCCGAAAAAATTCATTTTGGGAAAAGAGGCATCGCTCACCGTTTTCCCGTATGAGAACGAACGGACCGTCGCTCTGCGCCACCCTTGTCCAGAGCAAGAGAGACGCAGAGCGAGGCAATGCACCCGGCTGCAACGGAGCCAGAAGCAGGACGCCAAAACAATTGGGAAAAATCAGGGCGCCCGCAAAGGAGCGCCCTGGATCGGAAGAGCCCGACCGATCAGAAGCTTATACCGGCCTGCAGGAAGGCATAGCGGCCGACAATCAGGCTACCGTACTGATAGATATTGGTGTTGGTCGCCGCATCCATTACGAAAGGCGGCTTTTTGTCGAAGAGGTTGCTGACGCCCGCTTCGAAGTTCCAGCGGTTCAGGCGATAGCCCAGCGTGATGTCATGGGTGAAGATACCGGGCGTCTTGTACTGGCCGGCCGTCTTCGCCGTCAGGTCGGTTACACCGTTATTCCACACCATGCCGCCGATATAGCGCATCATATAGGTAAAGCTGAAATCGTCATGCTGCCATGTAGCCTGAGCGTAATCGCTCACACGCGGCTGACCGCTGCCACCAGCATAGAACAGGCGTCCTGTGTAGTTATACCACTGACCATTCGGCACGTTCTGCTGCAGATAGCTGACAAGCTGCTGCATATTATTCGACAGATTCAGGGAGTCATGCGGCGTCAGGCGCACATGATAGTCGAGGTCGAAATCGATACCGCTCGTGCGGATCCCACCGAGGTTCTGATAAAAAGCATTGACCGAGGTGAGCTGCTGCGATGTGGAACGTGCGGCAATCGCGCCGCAATTGCTGGTATCCGCACCCGTATAGCACTGATCGAGAATATACTGCGTGCCCAGCGTGCTGATCGTGTTGTTCAGCGAGTAATGCCAGTAGGTCACGGAAGCCGACAGACCCGGTACCCAGCGCGGCGTTACGACCGTACCGATCGTATAGGTGCGTCCGCTTTCGGGCTGCAGCTTGGCGTTACCACCAGAGATGGTCGGCACCTGCCCGGTGTTCTGCGGCACGAAGGTTGCCGTATTGATGCCCTCACCGGCACAACGTGCCTGCACCGCGGCAGCCTGTGCGCCGTAGCTCGAAACCGCACTGCAAGGATCGTAAGCCGAGGGATAACCCAGGCTCTGGCCGCCATAAAGCTCGTACACATTGGGCTGGCGATAGGACGTGCCCAGCGTGGCGCGGAAGCGGATATCGCGTACCGGCGCCCAGTTGATCGAAACCTTCCAGTTTTTCGTGGAACCGAAGGTGTTGTAATCGGACCAGCGGCCCTGCCCGTCGATCGTCAGATCCTTGGCAAGAAACGCGTTCTGAAGCAGCGGAACCTGCCCTTCGGCATAGACTTCGTTCACGTTGAAGCCGCCGCCGCTATAGCTCGAAGCGTTGCCCGTGGAGTCACCGCTCACGACGATCGGATCGGGCTTGCTGCTCAGCTGCTCGCTGCGATGCTCCATACCGAAGGCAACACCGACATTGCCGCCATGCTCGTACGGCATCTTGACCAGTTCGCTGTTATTGATGCGCAGGTTGAAGTCGCGCAGCTGATATTCAGCATGGTCGTGCTGGGTAAACTTGCCATAGGCCGCAGCCTCGGGCGAGAGCGGGGCCAGAGGATTGGACAGCACACAACCGGGCTGGCTTGTGCAGACCGTGGGATCGTAGACGATCTTGCTGCCTGGATTGGTCGGGTCGAGCTGGCGAACACCGGTCATCTGAAGCAGGTGACGATAATTGCCCATATTCTGCGTGTTCGCAGTCCAGCGGCTCTGACCGTAGGTCATGGAGGCGTCATATTCCCAGCCACGCCAGATCTTGCCCTTGGCGCCACCGATAACGGTCCAGGTATCCGTCGCATAATCCATCTTGCGCGGACCGAAATCGTTCATACGACGCGACATGACCGCGTCCTTACCCCAGATGTTGTAGGGGCTGCCTGCAGGAATGGTCCATGACGAGAGAAGCGGAGAAGGCTTGATACCGCCCGACACAGGGGATGCCGCCATCTGACGCGCCGTGGTCGTGTGGCTGTAACGCACATTGGCGTAAGGCTTGAAATGACTGTCGACGTCGTAATGCGCATCGCCCGAAAGCGCCGAGTTCTGGTTATAATTCTGCACCATCGTGTCTTTGGCAAAATTATAGCGATCGGCATTGCTGTAGCGGTGGAAGGTGCCATCGCCATTCGATACCAGATTGGTGCCGGTAATCGGATTGGTCACGCGGCCGGATGGAACGATCGACGACCCGTAGAGAGGTGTGCCGGTAACCGGGTTACTCTGCTGCGGGTTGGCTGCCCAGGCACGATCCTGGCTCATGATCCCGCCGGATGTGTTGTACTGGCCGAACAGGGTGACGTTGCCGCGACCATGGTCGAAATTGAAGCCTTTCATGGCCGAAAGCAGGCCGGTCTTGGCATCGCCATATTGCGAGATGCCGCCACGCATGGTGATGGTGGCCTTGGTCACGTCGTGACGCAGCTTGATGTTGATCACGCCCGACACGGCATCTGCACCGTAAAGCTCCGAACCGCCATCCTTGAGCATCTCGACGCTCGCGATTTCCTCGATGGGGATAGTATTCAGATCGACGCAGGACGTTGCCGCGTTAATGGCCGTACGCTTGCCGTCAATCAGGATCAGGACACGCTTGGAGCCGAAATTGCGGATGTCTGTGCAGCTCACGCCACCGCCCCCATTGGTCTGCTGATTGGGCGTGCCCGAAGAGCCGACAGAAGGCAGGCGCTGCAGGTAATCACCGAGCGAGGTCGCCGAAGTCTGCTGGATCTGCTTGGCAGTAATGACCTGAACCGGGTTGGCGGAACTGTTATTCGAGCTACGCAGATACGAGCCCGTTACCATAATCGTCTCAGACTTGGGCGAAGCCTGCTTTGTCTTGACCAGGGTCTTCTTCTTCGTGGCGGTAACGTCCACCGGGACATTCGCGGCTAGAGCGCCAGAGGCGGAAAGACCGGCCACGGCTGTAAACGTCAAAAGGAAAGATCTGCGCAGGCTCAACGCCATCGTCTACAAGCTCCATACGTAACGACAATCAATCGAAACGTAACGCTGACATAACGATGAAAAGCTGAGTGCGACGAAAGATGTCTGATTTGTATCGAAACTTAAAAAGTATTTGAAAACCGCATTTTACGTTAATGATTCGTTATAGGACCCATCATGTGGTCTATGTTCGTTGCGGAAAAGACACGATTTTTCGGTTTTGTAACGAGAATCACGCTGTGCGTTTCAGGCTGCACTGTGCTGCACAGGATGACCAGGGCTCCCCCCAAGTACATACAAAAAGGCGCCAGAAATAACCTCTGGCGCCTTACAGGATTCAACGTCGATCAACATGCCCCTGACCCGCGGCCGCTGGGACAGGAGACACGAAGCGCGAAACTCAGTCTTGCTAGTCTTCGACGAGATGACTGGCAAGATCAGTGCCAGCGCCTCCAACAAGCCCTCGCGCATAATCCTGGGCAGAGAACGGCCGCAGATCCTCGACCTGCTCGCCCACGCCCACGAGATGCACGGGTAGCTTGAACGCATCGGCCAGGGCCACCACGATGCCGCCACGCGCCGAGCCATCAAGCTTGGTCACGATGAGGCCGGTGACATTCACGAGCTCACGGAAGACACGCACCTGCTCCATGGCGTTCTGCCCGGTGGTGGCGTCGAGCACGAGAAGCACCGAGTGCGGTGCCGTCTCGTCGAATTTCTTCATCACACGGATGATCTTGGCGAGTTCTTCCATGAGCGCGCCTTTGTTGTGCAGGCGCCCGGCCGTATCGACGAAAAGCAGATCGGTGCCTGCTTCGCGGGCCTGCTTGATGCCCTCATAGGCCAGACCTGCCGCGTCACCGCCGGGTTTGCCTGCGATGACCGGCGCCCCGGTACGCTCACCCCAGACCTGCAACTGCTCGACTGCGGCAGCACGGAACGTATCGCCCGCCACCATCGTGACCAAGCGCCCCTGATCGCGGAACCATTTGGCCATCTTGCCGATGGTGGTGGTCTTGCCGACGCCATTGACGCCAACCACCAGCACGACATGCGGCTTGTGCTCTGTCTTGAGTTCGAAAGGCTGAGCGACAGGCTCGAGCACATTGGCGATCTCTGTCGCCAGCGCCTCCTGAATCTCCTCAGTCGTCACATTGCGCCCGAAGCGCGAATTGCGAAACTCCTCGATCACGCGCCCGGCCACGGCAGGGCCGAGATCGGCAGCAATCAGTTCGTCTTCGAGTTCCTCCAACGCCGTCTCGTCGAGATAGCGATGGGTAAGAGCCGCGTTGAGCTTCTGCGTCGAGCGCGTCAGCCCCTGTTTGAGACGTGAGAAAAATCCAGCCATGTCAGTTGATCTCTGCTACCAGCCCGGCTTCGTCAAGGGTATGGGCCTTCAGGGTGAGGCGTGTGCCCCGCTCAGCCTGCCCGCCCTCGAGGCGCACCGGCACGAAATGGGCCGAATGTCCGCGCTCTGGCCCTTCCATCAGAACATCGAGATCGCGCCCGATCATGCCCTGCCAATAGGCGCGGCGATTGGCTTCGCCCGCCTCACGCAAAGCCGCCGCCCGCGCCTGACGCTGCGCATTCGGCACGCTGGGCATGCGCGCTGCCGGGGTGCCGGGGCGCTCGCTATAGGGAAAGACGTGCAGATAAGGCAGCTTGTGACGGGTGACGAAATCGAGCGTCTCCTGCGCCTGTGCCTCTGTCTCGGTCGGAAAACCGGCAATCAGATCGGCACCGATCGCGATATCGGGGCGCAGCACGCGCGCTTTCTCAATCAGAGACGCTGCATCCTGCACCGAATGCCTGCGCTTCATACGCTTGAGCACCATATCACTCGCCGCCTGAAGGGAGAGATGCAGATGAGGCAGAAAGCGCGGCTCTTCGGCGAGCAGAAACCACAAATCGCGATCGACCGAGGCCGGATCGAGAGAAGAAAGACGCAGGCGCGGCAGGTCCGGCACCGCCTCGAGTACGGCGCGACAGAGCGCGCCCAGAGCAGGCGCGCCATCGAGGTCACGCCCCCATGAGGCAATATCCACCCCCGTCAGGACGATTTCATGATGACCTGCCGCGACTAGCTGGCGTGCACGGGCAATGACCTCGGCCACGGGCACCGAACGCGAAGCGCCGCGCCCATAAGGGATGATGCAGAAGGTGCAGCGATGATCGCAGCCCTGCTGAACCTGAAGCAGGGCACGCACATGCCCTCCGGTTTCAGCAAGGGGTGATGCCGGAGCGGGCGGAGCCGAAAGGATATCGGCAACCCTACTTTCCTGCTTCAGCGCGTGCTCCGACCAGCTTGCCGCCTCGAGCTTTTCGGCATTGCCCATCACCTGAGCAACACCAGGCAGGCTGCGCCAGTTCTGCGGGGCGATCTGGGCCGCACACCCCGTTACCACGATACGCCGCGAGGGATCTTCACGATGCGCCCGCCTGATGGCCTGACGCGCCTGTCGCTCGGCGCTCGTCGTGACGGCACAGGTGTTGACCACCACCACATCGTCCAGATGGCCGGTCAGGGCCTGCATGCGTTCGCTTTCATGCAAATTGAGACGACAGCCGAAGGTCAGGAGCTTCGCACCGCTCATGCGGGAAACTGCCCCTCGAAGACATGAGTGGCGGGACCGATCATCAGCACATGATCGTCTTCTTCTCGCCAATGGACACGCAAACTGCCGCCATCCATCATCACCTTGCAAAGCCGGTCGAGAAGGCCACGGCGCACGCCATTGACGACCGCCGCACACGCGCCGGAGCCGCAGGCAAGCGTGAGCCCGGCCCCTCGTTCCCAGACGCGCAGCGTGATGGCATCACGCGCAATGATTTCTGCGCAGCCGATATTGGCCCGCTCGGGAAAAAGCGGATCGCGCTCGAGGGCGGCGCCGTCGCGGCCTGCGCGCTCGACACCGTCGAAGAACGTCGCATGGGGATTGCCCATCGAGCAGGCGGCTGGTCCACCGGGCAAGGGCAGTTCGAGCGTGTCCACCTCCCTTGCCAGCGGCACGTTCTGCCAGTCGAGCACGGGGCACCCCATATCGACGCCGATCTCGCCTTCTGCCGTGACGAAGCTGGGCAAGAGACCGGCGCGGGTCTGAAGCACCGGTGCATCGCCCACCAGAGCCGCAACGCAGCGTGAGGCATTGCCGCAGGCACCTGCTTCCGACCCGTCGGGATTGAAAAACCGCACCATTACGTCAGCGCCCTCGCGATCGGGAGCATCAAGCAGCACGAGCTGATCGCAGCCGACGCCAAGCCGTCTGTCGCAGATCTGCGACATAGTATGTAATGTCGCGTCGAAAGGACTGTGGCGCCTGTCGATAATGACGAAGTCATTGCCGAGGCCCTGCATCTTATGGAACCGGATCATCATGACCGTTGTTATAGTGGGTCCGCGCCGTTGCGGCACGGGAAACCTCCGGTTTCATCTCGTAAATTTTCATGCCGACGCGTCGCCTCATGCGATGCAGGAATTCAAGATCCATGTTCATCGCGCCCTATGACACGCCCGCAGCTTCACGCCATTTGCGTCTGATCTGGTCATGTCTGGGCATGAAACGCGAGGAACTGCAAACCTGCCTTGCACAGATACCGTCCGGGTCAAGTCTGCTTGTCGATCAGGCGGATATCGACTGGCTGCGCCTCAGCGCCCCGCGCCACAATCTTCTGTGCAAGACCGGATCCGGGATCGACCGCCTGCGCCCGGATGGCAGCGTGGCCGAGACAATGGCGCTTTACGAGCATTGTCTGCCATCGCAGATCGTCGATCATCCTTCCCGTTCCGTCGTGGCGCTCGATGTCGTGCTCAACGAAAACACTGAAGAAGCCTGGGAAGAGGCCGAAACCCTGATCGCGGGCGGGCTGCCTTCGCAGATCGCCGCCTCGGCGCTCATCGGCACGCCGCAGGAAATCGCGCTTCGTCTGAACGATTATCGCAAGCTCGGCTTGTATGACGTGATCCTGACCGCACCCGCGGCCCGGGCGCCCTACAGGGAAGTCAGCGAAATCCTGTTGCCGCTGCTGCGCCAGCAGGCCATTCCGATGGACACCCATGCCCGCGTTGCAGGCATTTCGAACGGCCCGTTCGAATGGCACGGGGCCGCTCTCTGACATCCGTCAGACTTGACGACGGGCGGCGGGGGTTGCATCCCCTGCGGTCACCCCTCGTTGAGACAGACAGGACATTATCCATGGCTGATACGCCTTCGGGGCTGCATCCTGCGGCCTTTACCCGCGCCAATAGCGACCCTGATCGTCTATTCTACGCAGGCAGAAGCGACTCGAGCCAGATGGATGTCGGCGCGCGCACTGCCGTCAGCGCGCTCTATCAGACCACCCTGCCGGCTTCGGGGATCATTCTTGACCTCATGGCGGGCGCGCTCAGTCATATTCCGCCAGAAGCCAGCCATGAATCCGTGATCGGCCTCGACGTGAACAAGGCCGCTCTCGACGGCAATACGGGCCTGACACAGCGCATCGAACAGGACCTCAACGAAACGCCGCAGATCGACCTTCCCGATGAGTCGCTGGACGCCATCTGCCTGTGTGACGGTTTCGCCTATCTCACCGATCCTCTGGTCGTGTTGGAGGAACTCAACCGCCTTCTTCGACCCGGCGCGCCGATCATCATCACCTTTTCCGATAATTTCATTCCGCAGAAAGCGGTTGCGCTCTGGCAGGCGCTCGACGCCGCAGACCGCACCCGCCTGATCACGCTGCTGCTCGACCGCGCGGGCTTCGGCGATCTCGACACCGGCGAGGTCGTCCCACCCGAAGACCTGACAGCCTGGAACGACACGGTTCACGCCGTCATCGCCCGCAAGAATCTGGCAGCCTGAACGCATTAGCACTGGTGTTAGGTCCGCCCCCTCACTCGGCCCGATCGAGCGAGGAATGTGTCCCTCCCCGCTCGCATCAGAACCTGCTCAGCACTCGGCCTGAATGAAACCGCCCAGAGCAACGGGCATAATCTCACGAAGCAGGGCGACGGATTTGGTCAGGCCCTCAATCGGGTCAAGAAGTGGGTCTTCGTGTTCGATGGATAGCCATCCATCATAGCCGACCATGCGCAGGCGGTAGCAGAATTGCCGCCACCAGAGCGGGTCATGGCCATAACCAAGTGTCAGATACGACCAGGCCCGGTCGGAAGGGAGACCCAGCGGCCCGTTTTCGAGATTTGTGGTCGCGCCGCGCCGCGCCTCATTGAATCCGGCATCCTTGGCGTGAACATGACAGATCGCGTCGCCAAGCGCGTCGATCGCCGCAATCGGGTCCCCACCCATCCAGAACATATGGGAAGGATCGAGATTGGCACCGATCATCGGCCCGAGCGCTTCACGCAAGCGAAGGAAATTCGGCACGTTATAGGCCCATTGCCCCCCATGCAGCTCGAGCGCGAATTGCGTCACGCCGTATTGCGGGGCCATGTCGAGCAGCTTTTCCCAATAAGGCAGAAGCCTCTCTTTGAACTGCCATTCCTTGGCAACCTGCCCCTCGGGCGGCCAGGAACTGACCACCCAATTGGGCAGACGGTCGCCCTCCTGTCCCTCGGGCAGACCTGACATTGTGCAGATTTTGGTGATGCCGAGGTCAGCGGCCAGCCTCACCGTCTCATAAAGCGCATCGCTCTGCCTACGATCGACGGGGTGAAGCGGATTACCGTTGACGTTAAGCGCAATAATCTCGAGCCCGCGGCTCCCGAAAGCTTGCAGAAAGCTCCGGCGGGCGGCGGGGCTCTGCCTGAGCTGAGGCAGATCGAGATGGGGCGCCCGTGACCAGCCCCCCGTATTGATCTCCACCCCAGAAACGCCAAGCGCAACGGCCTGATCGAGCATTTCTTCAAAGGAGAGAGCCCCAAGACTGTCAGAAACAAATCCGATCTTCATGATGCGGTCACCATTCCTGTGAATTCGGGCCGCCCTGCGGGCAGCACCGTGCAACACGAGAATTTATATTCCCATCCAAGACAAGAATCGGAACATTAATTCGTTATTCTTTTATCATATGGCTGTGATCTATCTGTTGTCTTCGAGGCACCCTAGCCTTGTCGGGCACGTGCCCGCTGCAAAGCATGACGAAAACACCTGTCATTCAGCCACAACTGGTTACCCACCCATTCATGCTGCACGATCAGCAGACTGCCGAGTGCTTCCGAATAGGCCGGCTGATCTGTAACTTCGGCAACAGCAGCTTCTTCGCGAAGGATTGCAATGGCCGTCTCGAGCCTAGCTGTAAACGCTGCCCGCTTCATCGTCGGGGTACGCAGAAGCTGCGACCCAAGCCCCTTGAAGAAAACACCAAGAATAGCCGATAGCTCGGCAGGCAAGCCCGGTCGCAAAGCGAGGCGGCGCAGAAACAGAAGATTGCGCCCTAATGTCATGACCGAAAGCAGGCCGTGAAGATTAAGCTCCATAAACGGTGTCAGCTGAGTGCCCGCATAGCGGATGACCCGTTCCATTCCTTGTGTGATCAGGCCGATCCAACGGTTTTCCACTGGCAGGCGTCGCCCCGGCGCGCAGATACGCTGCAAGCCATGCAGGGCGCGGCGCCTGAGCAGCACACAGACCTGATGAATATTGAATGGCAGGATGCAGCGAAACACGAGCACACCGGCACCGAGCCCAAGAATCAGGGCGATGGTGGCGTTGAACCAGGTCAGTTCGTCCATACGCGTGTGATTATCGAGACCGATCAGCGCGGGGAGGAAGGTATTGTAAGCGCCCGCCGCCGTGGCGGTCGCCGGATTGCGCGCGGCAAGGCCACCGATGAACATTAGCGGTGCCACGCCGACGATCAGCGCCTCGAACCCCGAGCCGGTCGGGATGACGAAAAATACTGGCAAGATCGACACTAGCGCGGCGAGGCAAGCGCCGTAAAAGAAGCGATTGCTGACCAGAACGGTGTTGTCGGTCGTTGCGAAACGCCCGACAACCACGGCGATGAACGAGATGAACGAGGCACCTTGCGGCCAGGCATTGACTTCCCAGACCAGTCCCGCAAGGCAGATGGCTGCAAAAGAGCGCATGGCGTTATGAAACGCAGCATGAAGATGCATCACCCTGCGCAGCCTGAATTGCGAGGGCGCGATGGCCTCGCTCGGGCGCGCTTCGAAATAGATCAGAAGAGTTTCGTATTCTTCCAGAATGAGACGAATGCCATGCAGGATTATCCTGTCATCAGGGGCAAAATCCTCATATTCTTCCGGATGACCGTCCGCCCGCCGATAAAGCGTGTCGCAGCGCTCCTGCAATAGCGAAAGATCGCGTCTTAGCGCCGCAATCGTTGCCTCATCGCCGAGATGATCCGATACCCCCTTGGTGAAGGCCGCCGCCTCACTCAGGGCGGTGCGAACCTGGGGCGAAAGCACCGGCGCTGCTGAAAGACGCGCCTGCATGCCGAGCCCGCGCGAGACGATTTTCGAGAGAATGCCGATCGTGGCATAGGCACAGGCCACGGCATGATCGCTTCGACCGACCTCTACCACGGTGAATTCGAGCTGCTCGTTGAGCTCGAGTGTGCGGCTGAACACCGCGCGGATGGCCTTCTCAGGCGGCGCCGCCCCATCGAGCACGTCGCTGATCACAAGAGAAGCCGCCGCTATGCCCTCCATCAGCCAGCCCCGCATGGTGCGACGCGCCTTGATGGCGAGCGATGCGGAAAAGACGAGCCCCGCCACCATCTCGCACACCACGCCCAGCACGATATAGGTCCCGCGCGCCATGGCGATCTCGAACACATGGTCTGGCGCACTCAGCGCACTGGTAGCGATAATAGCGCAGGTATAGGCCGCCAGCACAAAGGCATAGGCACGGAAATTCTGCAAAAGTGTTGCCAGCCCGGTGCAGATGCCAGCCCAGAGAGCGAGCGCCGGGATAAACAGCCAGGGCGCCTGCGGAAAAGCCGAAACCAGCGCAACCGCCCCGATCATGCCAAGCAGCGTGCCGACCAGACGCCACCGCCCCTTGGAGAGACTTTCGCCGCGTGAGCCTTGCGCCGTGATCCATACCGTCATCGCAGCCCATTGAGGCTCGCCCAGCTCCATCCAGAAGGCGATACCCAGAGCGATCATGGAGGCAATTGTATTGCGCAGAGCGAACTCGAAAGCATTGCCGCTCGGGGCCCAAAGCCATTTGAACGGCCAGGCACGGCCCTTCAGACGCGAGAGCATCTGGTTCTGGCGGGCGAGGAAATCGGCGATCATGCCCGGCGTCTTACCCGAATTTTAGACTTCGCATGAAGGCTATCGCTTCAAATCATCGGCGATTGCCCATATATTGGGCGAATACCGGGTCACATCTCGAAGAGAAGCGTTTTCAGCCTCGCTGCCGTTTAATCCTAGATTTAAGCCCGCATATTCTCTATTGACCGCCTTCCTTACGCCGCGAGCCACGCTCGACACAGCGCAGCCCTGTAACGGCGTTCTCTCTTCGCAAGATCCTGATCGAGTCCGAACCGCATGCCTTTTCCCGATACCGTCCCGTCTCTCAGTCGCGCTCTGGCGGCACGCGGATATGAAACGCCGACCGCCGTGCAGGAAGCCGTGCTGCAGCCGGGCCTCGAAACACGGGATCTGCTCGTTTCCGCCCAGACAGGATCCGGCAAGACGGTGGCCTTCGGCCTCGCCTTCGCCCCGACGCTGATCCCCGAAGGTAGCGAACGCCTGCCGCCCGTCAACAGCCCGATGGCGCTGGTGATCGCACCGACGCGCGAACTGGCCCTTCAGGTCCAGAGCGAGCTGCAATGGCTCTATGCCGAGACCGGCGCCCGCATCGTGAGCTGCATTGGCGGCACCGATGCCCGTCGTGAAGCGCGCAACCTGTCGAATGGGGCTCATATCGTTGTCGGCACGCCGGGCCGTCTGTGCGACCATCTGTCGCGTGGCGCGCTCAACCTGGCCGATCTGCGCGTCATCGTGATGGACGAAGCCGACGAAATGCTCG
This sequence comes from Asaia sp. BMEF1, assembly GCF_051628905.1. Taxonomy (GTDB): domain Bacteria; phylum Pseudomonadota; class Alphaproteobacteria; order Acetobacterales; family Acetobacteraceae; genus Asaia. The sequence goes on from NZ_CP157575.1 coordinate 1,604,238, forward strand.
ATCTGGGCTTTCGTGACGAGCTGGAGCAGCTTCTCGACGCCGCACCGGTCGAGCGCCGCACGCTGCTTTTCTCGGCGACGATTGCCAAGGAAATCGCCAATCTGGCGCGCCGCTTCCAGAAGAACGCCGAGCGTATCAATACTGTCTCGACCTCGAAGCAGCATGACGACATCACCTATAAATGCGTGCTGACATCGCCCAACGATATCGGTCGTGGCATCGTCAACGTGCTGCGTTTCTACGAGAGCCCGACAGCCATGCTGTTCTGCAATACCCGCGCCATGGTCGCGCAGGTGCAGGCAGCTCTGGTCGAGCGTGGCTTCGCCTCCGTCGCCATTTCAGGCGAAATGGGCCAGAACGAGCGCTCGCGCGCCATTGAAGCCCTGCGCTCGGGCGTGGCCCGCGTCTGCGTGGCCACTGACGTCGCTGCACGCGGCATCGACGTTCCGGCGCTGTCTCTCGTCATTCACGCCAACATGCCAAGCGAAGCCGCAACCCTGCTGCATCGCTCGGGCCGTACGGGTCGTGCTGGCCGCAAGGGCACCTGCGTGGTCATGGTGCCGCTGAGCCAGCGTCGCAAGGCTGAACGTCTGCTCACCATGGCCAAGATCAGCAATGCCGAATGGGAAAGCGTCCCCTCGGCAGATGCGATTCTCGAGCAGGACGCCAAGCGCCTGATGGAAGACCAGACGCTGTTCGCGCCGTCAGAGGCCGCCGAAGACGTGCTGGCAGCACAGCTCGCCAATGCCCACGACTCGCATCAGCTCGCGACCGCTCTGGTGCGCCTTTACAAAAGCCGTCTGCCGAGCGTCGAGAATATCCGCCCCGTCAACGTCGAGGCCCCTGCCCGCGGCATGCGTGACGATCGCGCGCCACGCGAGTTCACCGGCCGCGTCGATCGCATGGGCGGCGAATGGTTCAGCCTCGCCATCGGTCGCACGGAGCGCGCCGATCCGAAATGGCTGGTGCCCCTGATCTGCCGCCTGGGCGGCGTGACCAAGAGCGAGATCGGCGCGATCCATATCGACACGGATCACACCCTCTTCGAAATCGCGCCTGACAGCGCCGAGCGCTTCCGCTCCTGCGTTGCCGGTGCCGATGCCGACGAAGCCAAGATCGAGCCCGCGTCCGCCCCGACAGGCCCGTCTGCCCCGCCGCGCGGCCCGCGCCGCCCGCGTGAAGGTGGATTCGCCCCTCGTGGGAAGGGCGGCTTCCGCGGTGGTGATCGTGGGGGCGACCGTGGCGGAGAGCGCGGTGGTGATCGCGGCGGCGATCGTCCGGCCTTCCGCAAAAGCAGCGGCGTCGGCAACGGCAAGGGCTCTTCGCGCAAGCGCTACTGATCGATAGCCAGCCTCGCTCTCAACGGAGCGAGGCGCAGAAAACTGCCAAAAATGGGGCTTCGCCCCCCTGAAACGCCCTGCCACAAGCGGGGCGTTTTTCGTTGTGCGAAACGATACCAGAATATGGCGATTTGTTGCGACTGAAAATCAACTTCGTTTATTGAGTCTGTAGAAATAAAGAGAGTGATTCTCAACTTCGATACTGGAATTATTATCTTCGTTATTTCTGTTGCACTGCATTCTGTTCCATGCTTGAACAGCGTCACACAGCCTGTCACGGGCGGCCATGCGCCGTCCTGTCGCAACAGGACAGAGAAAGGAGCATCCCATGCTGAAAGACCCGAAAGTCGTCGAGCATCTGAACATTCAGCTGACGAACGAACTGACCGCCATCAACCAGTATTTCCTTCATGCCCGCACGCTCAATCATTGGGGCGTGACCAAGCTGGGCAAGAAGGAATATGACGAGTCCATCGAAGAGATGCGTCATGCCGACTGGCTGATCGAGCGCATCCTGTATCTCGGCGGCCTGCCGAACGTGCAGCGCCTGAACCAGATCCTGATCGGCGAAAGCGTCGAGGAAATTCTGGCTTGCGATCTGAAGCTCGAAGAGAAGGCTCTGGCCGATCTGCGCGAAGGCATCGCCTATTGCGAAAGCGTGCGTGACTACGTGTCGCGTGACCTGCTGATCCGCATCCTCGCCAATGAGGAAGAGCATGAAGACTTCATCGATCGTCAGTTCGATCTGATCAAGCAGGTTGGCATCCAGCGCTATATCACGCTGAACTCCTCGCCTGCTCCCGAGCAGACCGCAGAGTAAGACGCTTCTCCCGCCAGCGCCTTTCGGTGTGGCTCAGGAGACGACGCGTAAATGACGAAAAAACCCGGCAGCCTTACGGCTTGCCGGGTTTTTTCATGTCTGATTTCCGGTGAGAGCGTTCAGGCGAAAGCGGCTGCTCCTGCGCCCTGTTCAGCCTGCTGGAACAGATGGGCGTTTTCCTTACGCTCGCGCACGAGGCTGCGCAGGGCGCACACCACACCCGGCACGCAATTGCCGCATTGCGCCTTGCACCCTTTCGACGCGTAGACCTCTTTCGGCCGTGAAGCGCCCCGACGAACGGCGTCGGCGATATCATGATTGGTCAGGGCGTTACACGAACAGACGATCATCAGCCATTCCACTCCAGAACGGCCCAACCGTAACAGCGTATGAGAACCAGTCGCAACTGAAAATTGCGAGTAATTCTTAAAAATCATGTCAGCTCAGCAAGCGTCCGATCACACGCGCCGTATAATCCACTACCGGCACGATGCGTCCGTAATTGAGGCGTGTAGGCCCGATCACCCCGATAGCGCCGACGATGCGGTTATTTTCGTTACGGGCGGGGGCCACCACCATCGAGACGCCTGACATACCGAAAAACCCGCTTTCCGCACCGATATAGATGCGCACCCCATCCGAATCCTGCGCCAGTTGCAAAAGGCGCAGCATGGTCTCCTGCGCTTCGAGCCGCTCGAAAAGCATCTGGATGGTCGTGAGCTTTTCGATCTCGGTAATATCCGTCAGCAGATTGCCCTGCCCCCGCAGATAAAGCGTGCCGTGCTGTTCGTCCCACATAGCCAGCCCGCTTTCGATCACGCTGGCGGCAAGCGAATCCAGATCGGAGCGGTTCTGTTGAAGATTAGCCGCAACGCGCTGGCGTAGCGCCGTGAGCGTGACATCGCCGAGCAGCGAATTCAGATAATTCCCCGCCTCCACAAGCGCCGAAGGGGGCAGACCGGGCGGCGTCTCGATCACGCGGTTTTCGACCTGTCCATCTGCCGCAACCAGAATCACGAGCGCCTTGCCCGGTCCGAGCGCCACGAATTCGATATGCTTGAGCGCCCCGTCACCTTTGGGGGCCAAAACCAGTCCCGCTGCCGCTGAAAGTCCCGAGAGCATCGATGAAGCCTCGGCGAGCGTCTCCTGCATCGAGCGCCCCCTGAGCGCCAGCCGACCGGCAATATGGGCGCGCTCGGTGTCATCCAGCGCGCCGAACTGCAGCAGGCCATCCACGAAAAGGCGGACCCCTTTCTCTGTCGGCAGACGCCCCGCCGAAACATGGGGGCTGAACAACAGGCCAGCCTGGGTCAGCTCGGCCATGACATTGCGAATGGTCGCAGAAGAAAGCGAGGGCGTCAGACGCTGGGCCAGCGTCTTGCTAGCAACCGGGTCGCCCGTCTCCATGTAATGCTCGACGATTTCACGCAGGACCTTGGCCGAACGGGCGTCCATACCGCCCGGCAGGCTTGAGAGATCGATCATGCCCAGCCCTTTCGCGTGACCTGCCCGGCTGAAAGGGCCATGGTCCTGTTGCCGTCCCACACCGGATCTGGAGTCGTGCTCGTGACCCGTATTGCCGCCTTATACATCCATCCAGTCAAAAGCCTGCATCGCATAGAGGTTCCGGGGCTCGATCTGGAGCCTTGGGGGCCAAAAGGCGACCGACGCTGGCTGGTGGTTGATCCCGAGGGCAAATTCATGACCCAGCGCCAGCATCCCGCCATGGCCCGCATCGTCACGGCACTCGAAGGCGAGAACCTGCATCTGACGGGCGGCACCGTCATGCCACTCAAGCTCGCGCCACCGGGACCGGACGCGCCGCTTGCGCGCGTCAGCGTGTGGAAAGACCGGGATATCGAGGCACGCGATGCGGGGGATCAGGCGGCAGACTGGGTAAGCGCCTTTCTCGAAACGCCATGCCGCCTCGTTTATATGGCTGCCCCCGAAAGCGCCCGACCGGCTGAATTCGGCAGTGTCAGCTTTGCCGACGGTTTCCCGCTGCTCGTGACCAACACCGCCTCTCTCACCGATCTGAATGACCGTCTCGAGCAGCCCGTGCCGATGGAGCGGTTCAGACCCAATATCGTGGTCGACTCAGACACGCCCTGGGCGGAGGATGGGTGGCGCATTCTGAAAATCGGCGCGGTCGAACTCGAACTGGTCAAGCCATGCAGCCGCTGCATCGTCACGACCATAGATCAGGAAACCGGCGCCATTCCCGTGCCACGCGAGCCGCTCAGGACCATGACCCGGTTTCGCCACCAGCCGGGCGGCGTCATGTTCGGACAGAACGCCCTTATTCGCCGGGGCGGCGCCATCAGACTGGGTGACCGGATCGAGTGCCTCGCCTGAGACGCGCGCACGCCGTTTTGCGGGCTGGCGCTTTTGTCAATCGGGGCATGACGCGCTAAGGCTGCTCCCCAACAGCGTCACTGCGACCGTAACCAGAGAGAAAATCATGTCCAGCACCCGTCCGTCCGGCCGCAAGGCCGATGAAAACCGCGCCGTCTCGATCGAGCCCGGCTTCGCTCGCCATGCCGAAGGCTCGGTGCTGATCCGCGTTGGCGGCACCGAAGTGCTTTGCGCCGCCTCGATTGAAAACCGCGTACCGCCTTTCCTGCGCGGTCAGGGCCAGGGCTGGATCACCGCCGAATACGGCATGCTGCCCCGCGCCACCCATACGCGTGGCAATCGCGAAGCCGCCAAGGGCAAGCAATCGGGCCGCACGCAGGAAATCCAGCGTCTGATCGGTCGTGCCCTGCGCGCCTGCGTCGATCTGCGCGCCCTTGGCGAAATGACCATCACCCTCGATTGCGACGTGCTCAATGCCGATGGCGGCACGCGTTGCGCCGCCATCACCGGCGCCTGGGTGGCCCTTGCCATTGCACTCGACAAGCAGATCAAGGCTGGCACGCTCAAGCGCTCGCCTCTGCGTGCGCAGGTTGCCGCCGTTTCCTGCGGCCTGACCGAAGCTGGCCCGGTGCTGGATCTCGACTATGTCGAAGACAGCTCTGCCCAGGCAGACACGAATTTCGTGCTGACCAGCGAAGGCGGCATCGTCGAAATTCAGGGCACCGCTGAAGATGCCCCGTTCAGCGAGGCCGAATTCAACGCCCTTATGGCACTCGCCAAGACCGGCACGGCGCGTCTGTTCGAAATTCAGCGCGCTGCACTCGAGAGCGTTGCATGAGCAGCGAACGGCGCCTGAACAGGGGCGAGCGCATCGTGCTCGCCAGCCATAACAAGGGCAAGCTGGTTGAATTTCGCGCGCTTCTGGCTGCAACAGGTATCGAGATCGTCTTGGCTGGCGAACTCGGCCTGGCCGAGCCGGAAGAAACGGCAGACAGCTTCGAGGGCAACGCCGCCATCAAGGCGCTGGCCGCGGCGAAGGCGACTGGATTGCCCGCCCTCTCGGACGATTCCGGTTTCTGCGTCTCGGCACTCGGGGGACGCCCCGGCATCTATTCGGCACGCTGGGCCGGGCCGGGTGGCAATATGCAGATCGCCATGCAGCGCGTGCATGACGAAATGGGCGACTCACCGGACAAGCAGGCGGCTTTCGTGGCCGTGCTCTGTCTTGCCTGGCCCGATGGTACGACCCGCTTCGCCGAGGGACGCTGCGAGGGCGCTATCTGCTGGCCGCCGCGTGGCGAGCATGGGCATGGCTACGATCCCATGTTTATCCCGCAAGGCGATTGCCGCAGTTTTGCCGAACTCTCATCCGATGAGAAGAATGCGACCAGTCATCGCGGTCGCGCGTTGGCCCGGTTTCTGGAAACCTGCGTCAGCACGAACCCTGTTTGATCTACCCGGAGTTCTCGTCATGAAGACAAGCCCGTTTTTCCTCGCTGCCTGTGCGCTTGCTCCTTTCATGGCGACGGCACTCGCCGCGCCGGTTTTCGACCCGACCGGGTTCGAACTACGCGAAACGCGGCCTTTCAGCATCTCGGTGCAGCCCGCTTCAACCTTGGCTACTGCTTCGAGCCCGTCCTATCGTCTGGTTCCGGGTGGTATCACGCTGAGCAGCGACGCACGCAAACCGACAGCCTATCATGCCCGCCAACCCCGCACGGAGCTTTCGGAAAACCACATCTGGCGTGTGCAGGACGCCCCTGCCGCACTCGATGCGACATTGCATATCGATCGCTTTCCCAAATCGGGTCAGGTCGTTCTGGCCGAACTCGGCCCGGATAACGACAACGCGCCGCTGCTCCGACTGGTTGTCGATGGCGACCGTGTGGTGCTGCGGGGGATGATCGACAATGCGCCTGCCAATGGTGTGGCGATCGGCACGATCGACGCGACACATACAGCGCATATCGGGTTACAGACCCTTCCCGATGGGCAGGTCGCCACCATGGTCAACGGAACGCAGAGCCAGCTACATCTGTCTCGTCAGGCCCTGTCCATTCCTGTCGTGTTTCGTACCGGCGCTCATGTCGTGGAAGATATCGGCACGACGCCCGATACCATATCGGTTACCCTGACCGGATTGAGCGCACGCCATGGCACGGCTCAATCAGGCCTTCGCACGTAAGATAACAACGCCGAACGCGACGAAGACGATCGCGGTCAGGCGGTTGAAAGCCCGTCTGACCGGCCTCCGGCTCAGGAAGCGCGATAGCGAATGGCCGCCCAGACCATAGAGCGATAGCCAGAACCCATCGGAAAACAGATAGGTCACGAGCAGAATGCCGAATTGCGGCAGAACCGGCTTATGATGATCGATGAACTGCGGAAAGAACGCTGCTGCGAAAAGCAGTAATTTGGGATTGCTGATCCCGACCAGAAAACCATTGCGGTAAAGGCTCCAGCCGCTGGCCCTTGTTTCGGGCCGGGTGTTGTCGGCGCCTGTTTCAGGCGCATCGTCTGCCCGCCACGCCTTGATGCCAAGGTAGACCAGATAGGCCGCCCCCGCATAACGAATCACGTCGAACAGACGCGGCATGGCCGTCAACACGGCGCCGATGCCGACCATCGACAGCACGAGCGCAAGCATTAGTGCCGAGATACACCCGGCCATGGCCGCAATACTGCGCCGAAATCCGACCTGAACGCTACGGCTCAAAGCATGCATCATGTTCGGTCCCGGCGTTGCCGAGATGAAGAAAACCGTGACCACGAAAAGCCACCAGGTCTGCATGGTCATGATAAAAGCCAATCCTCTCCCAGGTCAGATGTCAGAATGGCAGATTACCATGCCTCATGCGTTTTTCATCACCGCACTCAGCCCTCGAGCGATTGAAGCTCGAACAGGCGGCGGTATATGCCACCGTCGCGCTGGACCAGTGCACCATGAGTGCCGTCTTCCATCAGCTTTCCCTTGCTGAAGACGAGAATACGGTCGAGTTCCATGACCGTGGAAAGACGATGCGCCACGACAATGACGGTACGTCCGGCCATAAGGCGGTGCATCGCGTCCTGAACCAGAACTTCTGACTCGGAGTCGAGGCTCGAAGTGGCCTCGTCGAAAATCAGCAGCGGAGCATCGGCCAGAAAGGCGCGGGCAATGGCAACGCGTTGGCGCTCGCCCCCCGAAAGCTTGACCCCGCGTTCGCCAACCAGCGTGGCATAGCCCTCGGGCAGACGCTCGATAAAGGCACTCGCATTGGCGAGTTGCGCCGCCCGCTCTATCTCGGCCTGTGTCGCGCCGGGACGGGCATAGGCAATGTTTTCGGCCAGCGAGCGATGAAACAGCATCGGTTCCTGCGGCACGATTGCGATGCGCGCTCGAAGCGACTCCTGCGTGACGTCGCGCACACTGACATCATCGATCAGCACGCGCCCTTCATTCGTATCGTAGAGGCGCTGTATGAGCTTGGTGAAGGTTGTCTTGCCAGACCCGCTAGGCCCCACCAGCGCCACACGCGACCCGGGCTCGATCGAGACATCGAGATTTTCGTAGAGTGGCGTGTCCTGACCGGCATACTGGAAGGTCACGTTTTCAAAACGCACGCGTCCCTTTGTAAACGCTGCTTTCTTGGCGCCCTTGCTATCCTGGACGCCCGGCGCCTGATCGAAAATCGCGACCAGCTCTTCCATTTCGTTTACCGAACGCTGGACCTGACTGACCTGTTGGCCCAGATCGCGGAGATAACCCTGCACCAGAAAGACCATGGTCAACACATAGGCCACGTCACCGGGGCCAGCCTTGCCCTGCCACCATTGCCAGACAATCAGCGCGACCAGCAGCATACGCATTGCCAGCGAGGCCAGACCCTGAAGATTGGCGCTGTTGGTGCCCCTGATCCAGGTACGCGACGTACGGCCGCTCCAGGCTTTCAGGGCGCGGCTCAGACGACGCTCTTCGCGACGCTCCGCCCCGAATGCCTTGACCACGGCGTTGCACGTCACAGCGTCGGCGATCGCCGCGCCCACTTTCGTGTCCCAGCGATTAGCCGCCCGCGCCGAGGGCGCGACATAGCGCAAGGTGAGCACGACAGAGAGCCATGTGAACAGCACAACCGAAAGAGCAAGAACGGCGCCCATGAACGGCGAGTGCCAGGCCAGCACCAGTGTGGTCCCGGTCAGGACCAGAACCTCAGGCGCGATCAGCAGAAGCAGCGTATCGTCCAGCGTGTCGATGGCCCACATGCCACGCGTCAGCTTGCGCACCGTGGAGCCCGCAAAATTATTGGCGTGCCAGTCGGTCGAAAAGCGCTGCACCCGCGCAAAGCCCTGAGACAGGGCACGCTGCATGATGGCCAAGCTCAGATGGGTGATACCGAGATAGGAAGACCGGCGTCCGAGCAGCCCGACCAGCCCCAGCGCGATCAGCCCGCCCACCATCAGCAGGGCGTCGTTGCGCAGCGCGAGTTGGCCCGAATCATGCGGAGCCCCGCCCGCATGGCTCGAAATATCGGTCACGAGGCGCCCCGAAAGCACCGGGGTTGCGACATCCGCAATCGTAGCCAGCGCGATGCCCATGAGGGTGCGCGTCAGAAAGGCCGGATGCTCCAACCAGCGGCGCATGACAAAGCGCACGATATCGACAAAGGCAATGTCGCGTTGTTTCTCACCCTTATTCGGGGCGCTCTGGTCGGTATCGGACACGAAAGAAAGCTCCTCCGCCGGATGATGCGACCGGGCGGGCATACTGGAAGTCTTGATCGGGAAGCGCCTATTGTGGGGACTCAGGCGCTCTTATGCAACATGACGAAACGGTTCTGATGTCTCTTCCTTCGGCCAAACGGGCCATGACACGTGCGCAGGCGCGCGATTTCATTACCTTGCTCGCCGAGGCAAATCCCGATGCCGAGAGCGAACTCGACTATAGCGATGCTTTCTCGCTTCTGGTCGCGGTGGTGCTTTCGGCGCAGGCGACCGATAAATCGGTCAACAAGGTCACGGCGGGACTCTTTGCCGACGCACCCGATCCGGCCGCGATGGTCGCGCTCGGTGAAGAGGGTATTGCTGCGCATATACGTACCATCGGGCTGTGGCGCGCCAAGGCGAAGAACGTTCTCAAACTCTCCGAACAGCTTCTGGCCCTGCACGAGGGAAACGTCCCCGCCGACCGAGCCGCACTGGAGGCCCTGGCAGGGGTGGGGCGCAAAACGGCCAGCGTGGTGCTCAATGTCATGTTCGGCGAAAGCGCCATGGCGGTCGATACGCATATCTTCAGGCTGGGCAATCGCACTGGGCTGGCACCCGGCAAGACCACAAGGGCTGTCGAAGATGGGCTGATCAAGCGCATTCCGCCGGACATGCTGCGCCCGTCGCATCACTGGCTCATTCTGCATGGGCGCTATGTCTGCAAGGCACGCAGCCCCGAATGCTGGCGCTGCGTTGCCTTCACGCCTTGTCTTTTCCCGCTCAAGACCCAGATTCTGGATCGAAAAGGAGAGCTTGCATGAGCACGTATATCGTTTTTACCCGTGAAGAGATGCTGAACCCCGAGGAGATGGCGACCTATTCGCGCCTCGTCCACGATACTTTCAAGGGCCATCCGATCAAGATTCTGGCGGCCTATGGCGCACAGCAGGCTCTCGAAGGGTCTGAACCCGAAGGCGTCGTACTGGTCGAATTCCCCGATCGTGAGGCAGCGCTCGCCTGGTATGACGGCGACGCGTATCGCAAGGTTCGCGAGCATCGCTTTCTGGGCGCCAAATATCGCGCCACGCTCGTCGAAGGCGTCTGAACGCTCTTGCGCAGAAAGTCTCTCCGATCCGATCGGAGAGACGATTCAAGCAAAGCGCTAAACAGCCTGATCAAGCTCGCTTTTTACTCAGGGCTCGGCAAGGCTGAAGCGAGAAAGCAGCTCCGGGCGCAGCGATAAAATCTCGTGGCAATACCGCTCAAGTCTTTGAGAAGGGCAAACACATTCCCGACCTTATTCTCCGGGGATAACGCGCCTCTCCATGCCGCATAAGCCTGTTGAGGCTCCTGACTGACAGGATTTGAGGGTCGATCCGGCCTACGGCGAACACCCGCCGGATTTACTGATTGTCATAGTCACGATCCTCAATCACGTTTCGTGCGTAAAACTGGTAAGGACTGCAAGCGGCCTCGCCCCTGCGATCGCTCCTGTAGCATTGGATTAAAAACCAGCGCCGGGCGACCGGCGCTGCCACACAGCTTACGCTTACAATTCCAGGCCGGTGTCGATACTTACGAACCTACGCGCAGGATCCTCTTGCTGAGCAACTGAACGCCCGGCGACACGCCATCAAAAAACAGCCGTTCACCCTCAGTCTTCAGATCACGTCGCACCGGCCTCTTAAGAAATTCCAATCTCGGATCATCGTCACCCTACCTGGGTTACCTGCAATGCAGGGTGACGGGGGCCTTCACGCCACCTCGGACCCGACGCCTAACCGATACGCCGCCATGACCGGGTGATCACTTGCGTCGTCCTCGAGCAGATACGGCCCACAGGCCGCGATCTCAATGCTGAGAATTCCGACACTATCGGGATCGCGCTTGCCAAGTGCGATGTGAGCCGCGCCTTTGGTCCAGCGCAGAGCTCGATTTTCGTCGGGGTACCAACCTTCCAGTGGGCGCGACTGAAGATGAGATGAAATTTTTCGTTGTGTTGTCGCGTCGTAAAGGGAGATTTCGCCAACCAGAACGCCCAGCATACGCCGGTCATCGCAGAACGGCCCGATCGCGTCGCTCGGCCGCGACGACCGTGAGCAAAGGATAAGCTGCTCGACACCTGCTGGCACTCTGAACACGTGACGTGTTCCGGCAACCCGCAGTGCTTCGAGCTTCTCACCCCCAGCAGTAAGGAGATGAAGTGCCGGATCGCTTGTCACAGGATGCGCTAGGGCGGCCTGCCCTTCATCTCGGCTCAGTATCTGCCGGTAGAGAGGTTCGACAAAAGCCTGGGTCGTATCCAGCGGGGCCGCAGCATCATTTGCCCAGCTCTTCGCCCGAAACACGTCGCCAACACGCATGACATTTCCTTCCCGGCGGAAAGCAGCCTGATGGAAACTCGCACGATTGCCGGTATCCAGATAGCTCTCGGTCATGACCCCGTTGGCAGAGATCACGGCATGCTCTTCCGTCTCGATATGAAAGTAATCATACTCCTCGATGGAGGTATCGTAGAAGATCGTCCTACCATTAACGAGCATCCGCACGGGGACAAAGCAGCCATTGAGAAACAGGCAATGTTCAGCCGTGATAAGCAGATCCTGGTTCGGAACGTTTTCCGCAATGGCGTTCTTGCAGATGCGAACCGGATATCCTGCCAGATCAGGCTTGCAACCCTGTCTGACGCGATGATGACGCGATCCTATCCAGTTGAGCGGTGCCACATCCTGAACCCCGTCACGCCACACATGCACCATGTCGCCAACCTTCAGGGCCTCGACCGCAACCGGGCCATTCGGAGTGCTGATAAGCGATCCAGCCAGGAAGCAGACGAGAAGCAGGTATCCCGACCCGGTCGGCTCCTCAATGAATGCCCCACCCTGCCCATTATAATCGCTATTGGCCAATGTGACGGTAGCCACAGCCTTGCCAGCGCTTAGGACGGTCAGTGTATTGCCCACTACCGTTGTCGTGTAGGCATCATTGCCTGCCATGAGTTCGGGGAAATAGAGATAGCTGCCCGATTGAAGGGAGGCGTTCATGACGCGCGTCAGCGACCCGTCGGAGAGCGAGCCATCCACAACCAGCGTTCCGCCAGACTGGATCGTCACCCGGCTTAGCGTGGTGCCGCTGGCAACTGCGCTGCCGCCAGCTGACACGATGACATCGCCTAGCAGCTTGCCCGCAGAGGAAGCGATCGTCACATTCGTGGCGATCCCACCGGAGGAAACATAGACATTGCCGCCCGACAAGGTCAGATTCGACAGAACGTTCCCCCCTTGCGGGCCAACCATGGCGATCGCGCTACCCCCCTGAAGAATGGTAACGACACCCCCCGGATTGGCGAGGCTGTTGATGATGGTTCCGCCTGCGCTGACATTGACGACACCACCGCTATTGATGGCCCAATCGACCGCGACGCCGCCATTGATATTGGCACTCCCCCCGGCATCCACGAGCGCGCCATAAGCCGTACCACCATTGACGTTGAGCTCGCCCTGAGCACTGACATAGCTGCTTGTCGCTGACCCGCCCATGACGACCTGAATGCCGTAGCGCCCGATCTGCGTCGCATTGGCCACACCTCCGGCAAGCACATTCTCGACGCCGCATGTATTGCTGTCGGAACCGGTCAGGACCGTACCCGACGTGGTCCCTCCTGATGCCACATTCAGAATCGCGGCTTTGCCCGACACCGTGGCATTCTGGATGATGCTCCCCGCGCTCGTGAAAACCGTCATACTTGTGGTGATAGCGATATTCGACGTGACGTTGCCGGAGCCTACCAGGCTGGCACTCGCCCCTTGAAGGAAGGTAACGTTTGCCAGATCGGTCGAATGGGTGGTCGAGAGAGTTGCACCCGCGCTGAAGGTGGCGCTTGCGCCTGGCGCTACATTGATATCGGTTACCACTCCGCCCTGCGAAACAAAGAGCGCACCCGCGCTCCCTCCAGCCGTGCCGCTGACCGTCACGTTGGATGCCGCGCCTCCATCAAGGATTACTGCGGACCCCCCATGATCAAGAATGAGATCGGAGGCGATGCCGCCATTACTTACAGTTTCCACACCACCATTGCGTACGATCGTACCAATGGACTTGGCGCCTCTAAAGACTACTTCCTTACCATAGCGGTCGATAATGCTGCCATTGGCAACACCACCATCCATGACGTTGATCGTCCCGATACCATCAGATTGCAGAAGCCCCCCACCAGAGCCTCTGGCCGTCACGCCAGAGAGAATACCTCCCGATACGGCAATGACTGAGGCGCCTAGTCCGGACACAACGCCGCCCGACATGAGGCCACCCCCGCCAACCATCACATTTGCGCCGTTTGTGACCGTATTGTTGAGCGCGGTGCCACCGGAAGAGACGGTCTGTACGCCCCCCGAGGAAACCACCGTATTGAGCGCGACCCCCAAGCCAGTCACATCCTCCTTGCCACCGGCAAGAATGGTCGTCGACTGCGTGGTGCCGTTATTGACGATGATCGTGCCACTGCCACTGACGCTGGCATTGGCGCCGTTATCGATAACAGGATTATAGGCAGTGCCCCCATTGACGCCCAGCGTTCCGCCCACGAGCACATGGGCCGTATCGAGCGTCCCTCCCGTCTGTGAGATCGTTCCACCTGACTGGATTGTTGCGGATGTCGTGACACCGCCGGAGAGAGAAAACTTGCCCCCGTTACCAATGACAGGTTGGAAAGCAGAGGCCCCTGCCAGCACGATCGCCGACCCGTTGGCAGCGAGGGTCATACCCGAAGCGACACCACCCGATGATACCATCATCAGGCCGCCATTCTGCACCCTGTCATCTATCGTGACGCCTCCGGCGCGGACATTGATCTGCCCGTAACCATTGACGATGTTGTCCCGTGCCACACCCCCGTTGGACACATTCAACGTGCCAACCCCGACAGGTGTCAGGCCGAAAGCCGAGGCTCCGCTCAGGGTAAGCCCGACAGCGCTCCCACCCGATTGAAGCGTGACCACGGCGTTCATTCCGGATACGAGGCCACCTGAGACCACGCCATTGAGGCTGACCATGACAGTGGCGCTCGAAGTGACCGTGTTCCCAAGCGCGGTACCGCCAGAGATGACCTTCTGGACTCCCCCGGAAGAAATAACCGTGTTGAGCGCGACCGCTGAGTTGGTAATCACAGTCGAGCCCCCGGCCGACAAGGCCAGATCCTGTATCGCGATCCCGTCGGCAATGAGCGTTCCGGCGCCGGTGACGACAGCAGTCGCACCGGTCTCGACGATCGGATTATAGCTCGTGCCGCCGGTCACGTTCAGCGCGCCCTGAGCCCTGATCGTGGCGCCACTCACGAGGCCACCCGACTGGTTGAGCGCGCCGCCTGCCTTGACAACATCGTCGAGGCTCGTGCCGCCTGCCTGAACGCTCAACGTTCCGGCAATCTGGTTTTCCTGACTCGCACCACCCGAATTGATTGTGGTGCCAGCCTTGGCCAGTATCTGCGTCTGCGTCAGCGTACCACCCGAGGCGACCATTGCCGTACCGCCCGACGACACGGTGTTGCCGATAGCAATGCCGGCATTGCCCACATAAAGCGATCCGCCAGAGCCAATGGTGACGTTGAGACTCGACCCGGCGGAAGTAATCTCTGTCGATCCCGAAGCGATAGTCGCCATGCCGCCCAGCGCGACCTGTGTGTTGATGGCGGTGCCGCCTGAATAGACGGGGATGACAAGATTGAGACCCCACGCGCCATCGACGGTCAGGGTCCCTGCACTTGCGATCTGGGTGTTCGACACGGCGCCACCCGACACCCGGATTATGTCACCGGCTCCGGCGGAGAGATTGCTGGAGTTCTTGCCGAATCCTACGGTTGTAGTGGTCATGCCTACCTCTTTATTTTTGTTTTGTGTTTTTGTTTTTCAGGTGAAGGGCGGCGTTCAGAACCTTGATCACATGACCGGGCGTAATGAGCCGCGTACACTCGAATTGTCTCTCGGTATTCTTGTGACGAGGGCACCAGAGAAAATCATGGTGGTCGAATTTCTCGGTGGCGTCGTTCCAGCACGAATTGCACGCGTGCCAGTTGATCACCCTGAATTCGGTCTCGAATTCATTTGTTGGGTGCGTAAAACCGGAAATCATGACCACCGGCGTGCCGCTCGCCCAGGCGAGCCAGGAAAGACCGGAAGAGAGCCCCACGAAGGCGCTGGCATGGCGAAGCCACCGCACGCGCTCGCTCAGAGGCCGGTCGCCTGTCTGGTCCTCCGCACCGTGAGGAATACGGTTCCACATGATCCCGGCGCCGTAGAAGGGCGACTTGTCGATACAGATGACGCGATATCCCTGCGCGAGCGCCCAACTGACAAGAGAGAGCCATCCCTCCGGGTTGTTCCAGTATTTGCACTGGGTGCTCGCCTGGGTAGCGATGCAGATATATGGCCCGTCTATCGGTGGCGTATCCATCTCGGCAGCAGAAACGACCGGACGAATTTCTTCGGGCGTGACGCCGAGGATATAGGCGGCCGTCTTGTGCAACCCGACCTGACGAAAATCAGTGGGCTGATTCAGGAAGTCCGGATCGTCAAAAAAAAGACCGAGAGAATAGCTCGCATACGCGTCATCCATGATGGCGCAGTCGCGTGCCTCTTCAAGCGTGAGAAAACGGATCTCGGGGTAATTATCCGCCAGAAGCGCAATAAGCGAGGCGTCCATGATACAGACGACCGTTGCACGGTGTATTTCGCCAAAACGTGCGGCGTAGGGAAACCAGGCCAGAGCGTCGCCTAATGTGCTGACAGGCATCTGGATGACAACGACTTTTCCGGTGCAGTTATAGGCGTGACTGAGCACTTCCGATCTGGCACCTGTCTCATCGACTTCTTCGACAAGGATATGAAAGCGGTTGAAATAACGCTTGGTCGAGGTGATGGAGCTGCCACGCGAGCGATGGCAGAAAATGACGTTGCCGCTATCGAGATCGCTGAGCGTCAGGCACCATTCCCCGGTTCCGCGCGCGGGGAGGCTGACACGGGCGCCCGCGTTGAAGTCGAAGCGTATGCCGGAACTATGGGCAACGGTCGGTACGGTTGAGGGGGGCAGGTAACAACTGAGCAAGGGCGGCTCAGACGCCGCCTGCTTATCGATAACCTGTTCATCTGTGCCCATGACTTCTTTTTCATCCGGATGGTGCTTTTATTGGCCATGCCGTGTCCTGCGTTCCTCGCCATAGGGAATGACCGCGATGACACGCTCCAGATCCAGATACGAAGGCGGCAGCCTACGCGGACGCGGCAAAAGCCTAACGAGACATCACGGTTGCGTGTGTCGGGAACCTAAGTGAAAAGCGGCGCACCACGTGCAGGGGACAAAACGCGCGGTCATGAAGCCGTCAGTGGCCAAGGGCCTGAGGGCTGACTTACCGAAGCGTGTCGCGCGACCTGGGGGAACGGTTCGGCACTGAGTGCGGCGCCCCTCGCCGCTCTCAGGATCATGTTGAACGCGCCGGTTTTCAGACAGAAACACCGGGCAGGATAATGACTCCCGATGGCTACCGATCGTGAGCTGCGCGAGCAAAATCGAAACAGCGCGACGCGATCTGGCGATCAGCGGCAATGACGCCTGCCACCCGATATCCGGTTCGAGCACGGCGATTTGCAGCCAACACTTCATGCACCGGGGCTCGGCCCAGCTGTATCTTGTCGGATGTTCCCCCTGCGGGACGATGCCGGGATGGCCTACCGGGCAATACCGGCAATGAGTCCGCGTCGAACCGGATCCTGATGGCCTCGTGAGCCTTATCGGCTCGCGTCACGAGGCATCACCAGCAATCGGTCTGCTCGTCGGTTTTCGCGCCCGGACCGAATGCGTTGCGCGCGGAGCCGCGCCATTTTGCCGGAGGCGATACTGAAGTTATCGTCACCCGCGCCCCGGACAGGCTGCGACTGCCTAGAAAAACTGCGCCTAGCTCGTTGCCCAGAGACGTTCCCATAAAAATTAACTGAAATAACTAATTGGCGCGCAAGGCCTCTACAGCGCCCATGGCGGCAAGATCCCATCTGATCTGTAGCGGCTGCGTGCCCTTGTAGGCGCCGACATGCACATGCGGGTTGCGCGCCACCCCGTTATTGCCGTCCACGGCCACCACATCGCCCGCTTTCACCCGATCGCCCGCCTTGACCCGGATATCCTGCACATGGGCATAGGCGACCATCACGCCATCATGACGCCTGAACAGGATCACGCTCGCAGGCGGTTTACCCATGGTTCCGGGCTGATTGGTTACCGGATTGACGTGCACATAGGTCACCACGGCATCGAAGGGCGCATGGACGGGGGCCTGCCATCCATACCAATCCTCGTTTTTCTCTCCCGTGCCTTTGTATAGCCGGTTAAACCCTCCGGCATCCGACGCCCCGCCAACGACCATGCAATCCGTGCCGAGCGCATCACCCGCTGTCACGAGCTGACCCTGCGGATGCTCGCCACAGACAAAGGGTCGATCAAAGAGCGGTGCCAGTGTGACCTGACCGATGTTTTTCGGATCCTGAATGATGTCCTCGAAGCCGGGAGGCAGGTCCATGGCCTTGAGCTTTTCATGATAGGCCCGCAGCAGAGCCGTACTGGGCGTTGCAAAGGCATGACCAATCAGAATGGGGCCGATCATAAGGGGACCAGTCAGCGCAAGAGAGGCAAGAGCAATAATCTTCCTGGCAGACTTCATGAGGCTTACCCTTCTTTTTCCGGCCTCTGCGAGGGACAAGGATAATGCAGGCGTATCCGGCACAAACGAGTCCTGCTGCGCACGAGGCCGCTCATCATGCCTGTCGGGATGACATAATGTGAGTGTCTCGACGAAAGAGGTGCGTTCACGTTCTCTTGGGTTACAATGCCCTATCCTCGCCCTGATCGCCCGCCTCTGACGCCCGGCTCCTGACATATCGAAGGTTTCATGTCCTCACTCAGCCTGTTTGCCATTCTGCTGACGCTTTGCACCGTTTGCGGCATTCTCAACTACAAGCTGCTGCGCCTGCCCATGACGATCGGCATTCTGCTCATCGCCATGATCGGGTCGCTCGTGGTGAAAGGGCTGGACCTTGCCCTGCCCGATGTCGATCTGCACACCCTGCCAATGACGCTTCTGGCCTCGGCCGATCTGCCGGGCAATCTGCTCGACGGGGCGCTGTCCTTTCTGCTTTTTGCAGGGGCGTTGCAGGTCGATACGCGAGAGCTGATGGCACGGAAGTTCTCCGTTCTCTTTCTCGCCATCGTGGGGACCATTATCGCCGTTTTCCTCCTCGGGGGGGCCATGTACTGGGTGATGGCAGCCGTCGGTCTGCCTATGCCCTTTCTCTGGTGCGTCGTGCTCGGCGCCATTCTCGCCCCTACGGACCCGGTTTCTGTGGTGGGTATGCTGCGCCGCCTCGGTCTGCCGGGGCCCATACAGGCTATTTTTGCAGGCGAGAGCCTGTTCAATGATGGGGTGAGCATCGTCATTTTCGGCCTCGCCATGACGCTCGTAACCGGAGAGGCGCATCACCTGACCCTGCTCGACGCGGTTGAGGCATTCGGTCTCGAAGCTGTTGGCGGTAGTGCGCTGGGTTTTGTCGCTGGTATGATCGGCCTGCTCTGTTTTCGGGCGGCGCGCGACAGCCACCTCCAGCTTCTGGTCTCGCTCAGCCTAGCGGCAGGCACGTTCAGCCTGGCTCATGCATTGGGCATGTCCGGCCCCATCGCTGTAGTGGTGGCAGGGCTCTGCCTCGGTAGCGAACGCGCTAAAAGCGCCATGGACGATCATGCCCGCGAGGAGCTCAACAGCTTCTGGACGCTGGTCGATGAGGTTCTGAACGCGCTGCTTTTCCTGATGATCGGCTTCGAGGTGCTGGCCACTATTCCGGGCATGCACGCTCTTTGGGCCCTGCTTCTCGGTATTCCGCTCTCGATTGCTGCGCGTGCGCTGAGCGTGTTTCTCGCCATCCTACCGATCCATCTTTATGGAGAAGATCGCGGGCGTATGCTGGCGGTGCTGACCTGGGGCGGCCTGCGCGGGGGTATTTCGCTTTCACTTGCCCTCACCCTGCCAGCAGGGCCGATGAAAGATATTCTGGCGCCTATCTGCTATGGGATCGTCGTCTTCACCATCCTGGTTCAGGGGCTGAGCATGGAGCGCGTGGCTCTGCACTTCTACCCCAAGAGCAAATAGCCCCTACTCTGCCTGCGCCAGAGGCAGGTTCGGCACGCCGCGAAAACCGACACGCGGCACCCAGAGCCGTGCGCCGCGCCAGGAGCGATCTGAGATGCGTTTCAGGCCATCTCCCTTCGCCCCTAACGAGACTGCCCCATCGCGCCATACGGTAAAGCGGTCGATGAAACCGCCTGGATGACAGCCTTCGGGCAAGGGAACGGCGCTGACGATAAAAACACCTCCCTGACAAGCCGAGCCTCGGCTTTCAGGAGAGGGCAGCGTGAACCAGATGACGACAGACTGACCATGCGACAGGAGAGTGCAGCCAGTCGCTGTGCAGGTGGAACTGGCGGCACTCGCCATTACGGGCAGGGGCCAGGCGCGCTGCCATGCCTCGAGAACATGATTTTCGAGCCCGTTATGTGGCCCGGCCACCCAGTGGCGATCCTCCTGAAAGGCGATCGCTCCGGCATCGGGTGACACCAGCAGAACAGGGGTTTCACCAAAAACGGGTGACGCCACGCCAAACACGATGAGAGGCAGAAACCCGAAACGCGCCCGCCCCCGCCAAAGACATAATCCAGCCAATCCGGCCATGTAGAGTATCAGCCCCCACCAGGCCATGCGCGGAACCGGCACATGCGCCAGCGGGAAAGCCGCGACACGCTCGGCGAGAAAAGAGATCAGACCGATCCCCTGCCCCATGACCCAGAGCGGCACCCCCGACAGACCGAGCGGCATGAGCAGCAGCGCGCAAAGTCCCGCAGGCATGACGCAGAATGCGGCAATCGGCACGGCCAGAAGATTGGCCAGCACGAACCAGGGCTGAAAACTGCCGAAACCCGCCATGACCAGAGGCAGGGTCGCGCCCCCGGCCAGCGCGCTCGTAAGGGAGAGCAGGGCCAGATGATGCCCTATCCCGTTTTTCTTCCCCTGCTCGGCGCGTCTGACGAAATGAGGACGTAACGCCTCATAACCGGCAATCAGCGCCATGACGGCGGCGAACGACATCTGGAAAGACAGATCGAGCACAAGAACGGGCGAGGCCATCAGCAGGACGAGCGCGACCAATGCCAGAGAACGCATGGACAGCACGCGCCGCCCGCTCAAAAGGGCCAGTGTCGCCAGCCCTGCCATGCCCAGACTGCGCAAGGCGGGGAGATGAAACCCGGTGAGTGCGACATAGACCACCCCGGCCAGCAGGGCCAGGAGAGCGGCAATCTCACGGCAAGGCAGGCGCAGACCTAGCCAGGGCCAGAGCACCAGCGCCTGCCGGGTCACAACGAATACCGCCCCCATGACCAACCCCAGATGCAGCCCAGCGACGGCGAGAATATGGGCAAGCCCCGACGCCGCATAAGCTGCACGGCTCTGCTGGCTTATCCCCTCGCCATGACCGGCCAGAAGAGTCGAGGCGATGGCCGCGCGCTGGCCCGAAAGATGACGGGCGATTTCCGCCGCGATCCGAACGCGCCATCGCCCGAGAGCATAGCCCTGCGGAGCCTGCACGATGTCGGGCACACCGAGCACCCGCCCCGTTCCGGCCAGACCATTAAACCAGGATTCTCTCTGACGATCGCGCCCACCGGGGAAATCGGGCCAGTCAGGCGGCCTCAACACGGCGCGCAATCGCACCACCATGCCCGGCGCATAATTCTGGCTGTCATGGGTGAAGAGCAGCAAATCGCGTTTCAAAGGCGCCATGCCGATATCGACCCCTGTTTCGAACACAGCCTGTCTGAGCCGCAGGCGTTGCAGGATCTGCCCCTCTTCACCGCTGCTCGTCACATCGGCAATCACGCCCCGCATCGTCACCCCCAGCGACGGCAGGGCGGGCATAGGCGGCTGACGCCAGGCCTGACCGCGCGCCGCCAGAAACCCCAGACTGGCCATCAGCACGGCAAAACCGAACCCGCGTGTCGTCAGGCGCGGCCAGCCGAGTGACAGCATCATCAGACCCAGAGCGGCGCAGGCACTCGCTCGTCCATAGCCAGGCTCATATCGGGGAAGGAAATAAAGCAGGCTTCCTAGAGCCCAGGCGACGGGCAGCCATCCCGCCAAGGCACGCCCTTGGGAAAGGAGGCGGGATTCCAGACTGGCTATGATGCGCGCAGGGTTCATGGGGCTTTGCCCCATCCCCCACCAAAGGGCGGTCGCCCTTTGGAAACCCTTGACTGGGACGTGTCAGGGGGCGCTGGGAACATGGTCTTGGTAGTGGCCCCAGTGTTTGACCAGCTCCGCAACGACAGGCGCACCAGCGCGCTCGTTATTGTCGAAAGCGACGTTCTGGCCGGGGCCTTCATCGCCCATCGACTGGGTAAGCGACACGCCCGGCGGCGGCATGGACGGATTAGACCCCGAACGCAACACCATGATGCGGTCAGGCGCGACATAGCCCCATTTCGCCAGAAGCCGCATTTCCTTCTGGTTGGTCTGGCTTTCTTCATTGGTCATGACGAAAACCCCCTGATTTTTCGTCCAGAGCTTCACCCAGTCCTGCGCCCAGTTATTACGCGCCTCGCCATGCCAGTATCGCAACGCGCCAAGCGTCTCGCCCATGAGAACCATGGGTGGCTTGCTGGCGGGCAGAGTTGCAGGCCACGCTTCGCGCCTGCGGGCGATTTCGGGATCGTCTGCCAGCTTGACGTCCTTGCTCAGATCATAGGCCCAGCGCGCCAGACCCTGATTGAGCGGATAGGCCTTGGTCAGCTCCGCCACATCGGTAACTGAACCATAATGATTAGCGTCTTTCGGCAGGGCATTGGGGCGGTCCGCACCGATCGCATAAAGCCCGTAGGGCCAGTCCTTGGGGATGGCGCGATCATCCAGTTCACGCAGCGCATCGCCATCGACCACCCAGCGCGCCCAGGCCACGCTGCCGACCGACGCCAGATTCGGATTGACGCCCGAGATACCGGTGAAGATCCAGTATGTTTTTTTCAGATCGAAAGCCGGATCGAGCGCAAGCGCCATCAACTCGCTCGGCCCCGAACGCAACACCAGCCCGTAAACTCCCTGCGCATTGCGTCGCAGAATCGGCTCTTTCACGCCGCGCACCGTCACGGACTCGGTCAGATGCTCTCGCTCGACCCAATCCTGATATTCGCCCGGTGCATCGCCCGTATCGGCGCCATTTTCCCACCCGGCGACAATAATCACCTTGGGCGTAACAGGATCCGCCGCGAGAGCGGGCACGGCACTCCCCAGACAGAGCGCAGCAGAAACAAGAAGCTTACACGAAAAAGATCTTTTCATATCGATACCGTGACATCGAATACCACCCCATGCAAATCCTCCAGCAAACGGGTTCCCAAAGGGCGACCGCCCTTTGGCGGGGTATGGGGCAGAGCCCCATGAACAAAACCGCAGCGCCGAGCCGCATCTACAGCGCGCTGCCCCGCTCCCCGCAAAGGAGCGCGCCCCTTTCATCCCCTTTCAGGTGTTTCAGGCGGATCAAGATGAAGCGTGTGATCGCCCGCTCAACAAAGCGCGCTCAGGTAGTGTGACGGGCTCGATCGTGCTATGGAGCCGCCATGACCGTTCGCACACGCTTTGCCCCTTCTCCCACCGGCTTGCTGCATATCGGCAATGCCCGTGCGGCCCTCTTCAATTTCCTTTTCGCCCGCCACCATGGCGGGCAATTCCTGCTCAGAATCGAGGATACGGATCGCGAGCGCTCCACGCAGCGCGCGGTGGATGTGATCTTCGAGGGTCTGGCCTGGATGGGGATCGTGGCGGATGAGGAACCCGTGTTCCAGTCCACGCGACAGGGGCGCCATACGGAAGTGGCGCAGGAATTGCTGGCCAAGGGTCTGGCCTATCGCTGCTATTGCACCGCCGATGAGCTGAAACAGATGCGCGAAGACGCCATCGCGAACGGCCAGCCGCCTCGCTATAACGGCATGTGGCGCGATCGCGACCCGTCCGAAGCCCCTGAGGGCGCGCCTTTTGCCGTGCGCCTGAAGGCACCGCGCGATGGCGAGACGGTGATCAACGATCTGGTCCAGGGCGAGGTCCGCGTGGCCAATGCCGAAATGGACGATCTGATCATCCTGCGCTCTGACGGCACACCGACTTACCTCCATGCCGTGGTCTGCGACGACCATGACATGGCCATCACCCATGTCATTCGCGGTGACGACCATCTGACGAACACCTTTCGTCAGGCCATGATCTATCGCGCCATGGGCTGGGATCTGCCGCATTTCGCCCATCTGCCGCTCATTCACGGCCCCGATGGCGCCAAGCTGTCGAAGCGTCACGGCGCCCAGTCGGTGGTGGAGTTCCGCGATGAGGGCTTTCTGCCGGAAGCGCTGTGCAACTACCTGCTGCGTCTGGGCTGGGGTCATGGCGATGCCGAGATCCTGAACCGCGAAGAACAGATCCGCCTGTTCGATCTCGATGGGGTGGGCCGGTCGCCCTCGCGTATGGATTACGTCAAGCTGACCCATCTCAATGGCGTCTATATGCGCGAGGCCGATAATGCCCGCCTGACCGACGACGTGATCGAGCGTCTGAAAGAGCGCGAGGACATCACGGTCGATGACGTGCTGCGCGCGCGCGTACTGACCCTCATGCCGGGGCTCAAGGAACGCGCCAAGATGCTGACCGAGCTGGCCGATAGCGCGGCTTTTCTCGGGCGCTCCCTGCCCTTCACCTATGACGCCAAGGCGCAGAAGCAGCTTTCGGAAGAAGGCAAGGATGTGCTGCGCGGTGTCGCTCAGGCGCTCGCTCTGGTCGAGCCTTTCGAGGCGGCCGCCATCGACGGTGCGCTGCGTGAGTTTGCCGAAAGCAAGGCCATCAAACTCGGTCAGGTCGCGCAGCCCCTGCGCGCCGCCATGACCGGCAGCACGGTTTCGCCCGGCATCGATCTGACCCTGCAAGCCCTTGGCCGAGACGAGGTTCTGGCCCGTATAGGAGCCGCGATCGCGCATGGCTGACACGCTCGCCCGAAAGCACCATCTGCTCGGCCTCGAAGGCATGAGCGCCGAGGAGATCACGCCTTTTCTCGATCTCGCGGCGAATTATGCCTTGCTGAGCCGCTCGCGCACTGCCCCCCGCGATGCGCTGCGCGGCCGCACCGTGATCAACATGTTCTTCGAGGACAGCACCCGCACCCGCACCAGTTTCGAGTTGGCGGGCAAGCGTCTCGGGGCCGATGTCATCAACATGACGGTGGCCACGTCTTCGGTGAACAAGGGCGAGACGCTGCTCGATACGGCTGCTACGCTGAACGCCATGCGCTGCGACCTTCTGGTCGTGCGCCATGCGCAATCGGGCGCGCCTGCCCTTCTGGCGCAAAAGGTCGAGGCCAGCGTGGTCAATGCCGGTGACGGCATGCATGAGCACCCGACACAGGCCCTGCTCGATGCGCTGACGATCAAGCGTCATCTGGGCACGCTGAACGGTCTTACCGTCGCGATATGCGGTGATGTGGGTCATAGCCGCGTGGCCCGTTCGAACATCCATCTTTTGACCGCCATGGGCAGCAAGGTGCGTCTCGTGGGCCCGCCGACGCTGGTGCCTGCCGCCATGGCCTCTCTCGGCGCCGTGTCGATCCATCACGATATGGAAAGCGGACTGCGCGACGCCGATGTGGTCATGACGCTGCGCCTGCAACGCGAGCGCATGGGCGCCGGTCTGGTGCCGAGCGCGCGCGAGTTCTTCCGATTCTATGGTGTCGATAGCCGTCGCCTTGCGCTGGCGAAGCCGGGGGCGCTGGTGATGCATCCGGGACCGATGAATCGCGGCGTCGAAATTGCGTCGGACGTGGCCGATTCGGTGCAGAGCGTCATTCAGGAACAGGTGGAAATGGGCGTCGCCGTGCGTATGGCCGTTCTCGACCGACTTTCACGCATGCGGACAGCGTCATGACCGATCTCGTTTTTGAAAATGTCCGTCTGATCGACCCGGAGGCAGGAACCGATCTTTCCGGCCGCCTGCTTGTCAAGGACGGGCGTATTGCCGGTCGCGACAAGGCTGGCGCCGAAGGCAAGCCGGAAAACGCCCGGGTCATCGACGGCACGGGCGCCGTTCTGTCTCCCGGCCTGGTGGATATGCGTGTGGCCATCGGCGAACCGGGCTTCGAATATCGCGAAACCATCGCCTCCTGCGCACGCGCCGCCGTTTCGGGCGGTGTAACGACCCTTGCCGCCCTGCCGAACTCCAAGCCCGCCATCGACGAGCCCGCCCTCGTGCGTCTGCTGCGCGGGCGTGGCGAAGAGACCGGTCTGGTCAGCATCCTGCCCTATGGCGCCCTGACAAAGGGGTGCAATGGCGAGGAAATGGCCGAACTCGGCATGCTGCGCGAAGCGGGTGCGGTCGCCTTTACCGATGGCATCCACGCCATTGCCGACACCAAGCGCATGCGCCAGCTTCTGGCTTACGCCAAGGGCATCGACGCCCTTGTAGTGCAGCACCCTGAAGACCCCTCCCTTGCCAAGGGGGGCACGGCCACGGCCGGGGCGCTCGCGACACGTATGGGTCTGGCCCAGATTCCGGCAGCAGCTGAGGCCATTCTGATCGCACGCGATATCCGCCTCGCCGAGATGACGGGCGCAAGACTGCATTTCGGCCATGTCTCGACGGGCGAAGGTCTGGCCCTGATCCGTCAGGCCAAGGCGCGCGGACTGGCCATCACCTGCGACACGGCCCCTCCCTATTTCGCGCTCAATGAAGAGGCGATCGGCGAATTTCGTACCTATGCCAAGCTCTCCCCGCCTTTGCGTGCAGAAGAGGATCGCCTCGCCGTCTGCGCGGCGCTGGCGGATGGGACGATCGACGCCATCGCCTCCGACCACGCGCCTTGGGATGCCGACGACAAGCGCCTGCCCTTCGCTCAGGCCAGTGCTGGCGGAACGGGCCTGACCACCTTGCTCGGTGTCGGGCTCTCTCTCGTGCATGAGGGCACGCTGACCCTGCCGCAGTTGATCGCCCTGATCACGCGCAACCCCGCGCGCCTGTTGGGCAGCGAAGCCGGAACGCTGCTCGACGGCGCCAGCGCCGATCTGTGCCTGTTCGAACCCGAATCCGACTGGGTGGTCGAGGCTGGCTGCCAGCCGGGCCGCGCCCAGAACACCCCGTTCGACGGACGCAGCCTCAAGGGGCGCGTTCTCGGCACGTGGAAGGCCGGGCGGCATGTCTATGGCGAGGCAGCGGCATGATCCACGCGCTGCTGACGCCGAATTTCCTGCTCTGTGCGGGGCTGGCCTATCTGATTGGCAGCATTCCCTTTGGCCTGTTGATCAGCCATCTCGGCGGGGCGGGGGACATCCGCAAGATCGGGTCGGGCAATATCGGCGCGACCAATGTGCTGCGCACCGGACGCAAGGGTCTGGCCGCAGCCACGCTGCTGCTCGACGCGTTCAAGGGCGCCCTTGCGGTTCTGATGGTGCGTCTGTTGCTCGATGCCGATCTGCAAACCGGCATGGCCATTGCCGGCATCAGCGTCGTGATCGGCCATTGCTTTCCGGTCTGGCTGGGGTTTCGTGGCGGCAAGGGTGTCGCGACCGGGCTGGGCGTGCTTTTCGCCCTGTGCTGGCCGGTAGGCATTGCCTGCTGTATCGTCTGGCTTGCGGTGGCAAAGCTCTCGCATATCTCGTCTGCCGGTGCCCTTGCGGCTTTTGCGGTGGCGCCTTTCCTGATGCCGCCGCTCAGCGAGCAGCCGGTCCATAGCCCGTTGCCCATTGCCACGCTGCTTCTCACGCTCATCATCCTGCTGCGCCATACCAGCAACATCAAACGCCTGCTTCTGGGACGGGAATCACGGATCAATATCGACCCGCCCCCGCAAAAGAAGCGGGAGATCTGACAGAAGTTGACGCCCCCTCCCTCAGGCAACGACCGCATCGATACGGTGCGTCTCGCCCGCACTGACGGAATCGGGCCGGTCAATTTCAGACGCCTTCTGAACGAACACGGCACGGCCAACGCCGCCCTCTACGCCCTGCCCGAGCGGGCTCGCAAGGCGGGGCGACGGGGCAGTGTCAACATTCCCTCACGCGACTCGATTGAAGAGGAAGAGGCGACACTCGAGGGGTTCGGCGCTCGGCTGCTGGTTCTCGGCGATCGCGATTATCCGCCTCTTCTGGCGCGTATTCCCGACGCGCCGCCAGTCCTGAGTATCTGGGGCAGGGCTGAGCTGCTGTCCGAGCGCGCCATAGGCATCGTCGGCGCGCGCAATGCCTCGGCAGGAGGGCTGCGCATCGCAGAGAGTCTGAGCGGCGCTCTGGCACTTGAAGGCTGCGTGATCGTTTCGGGCCTCGCACGCGGCATCGATTCCGTGGCGCATCGGGCGGCGCTTCACCCCGGCATGACGATAGGAGCTGCAGCAGGCGGGCTGGACTGTTTTTACCCGCCGGAAAATGAAAGCCTGTATCGAGCCGTGGCCGAACGCGGCTGCATCGTCACCGAAGCACCGCTCGGCACGGTCCCTCAGGCAAGCCATTTTCCGAGGCGTAACCGCCTGATTGCCGGTTTGTCGCTCGGTGTCGTTCTGATCGAGGCAGCCTTGCGATCCGGCACGCTGATTACCGCCCGCCTTGCCCTCGATTACGGGCGTGACGTCTTTGCCGTGCCGGGTTCGCCGCTCGATCCGCGCTCTCGCGGGGGCAATGACCTGTTGAGACAGGGGGCGATTCTAACAGAAACCGCACAGGACGTGCTGAGCCAGATCGAAAGCGGCAGAGGCCCGCGCATGACCCCCGGATGGACAGGCCTGCCTGGGTTTTCTGAGCCTGCGCCGCCCGGTTTTACCCCTGCGCCCACGCCTGAGGCAGTGCGTGAGACGATACGCGATCTGCTCTCTCCCACGGCAGTGGCAGTTGACGATATCGTGGCGCGCTGCCAGTTCTCGGTATCCATGGTGCTATCCGCCCTGTCAGAACTCGAACTTGGCGGCGTAGCGACCTTCCTTCCCGGGGGACAGGTTGTGCTGTCAGCCTGATTCGCCGGTTCCGAGCAGGCCGGAGCGGTTCTGGAGTAGAGATGACTGATGTCGTAGTGGTCGAAAGCCCGGCGAAGGCAAAGACCATCAACAAATATCTGGGCGATAACTTCATCGTTCTGGCATCCTTCGGCCATGTCCGCGATTTGCCGCCGAAAGACGGCAGCGTGCGGCCTGACGAAAATTTCGCCATGGACTGGCAGATGGATGAGCGCGGCGCCAAGCAGATCGCGACCATCGCCAAAGCCGTGAAAAGCGCCGATACGCTCTATCTCGCCACTGACCCGGATCGCGAAGGCGAAGCCATTTCATGGCATGTGCGTGCCGCGCTGGAAGAGAAGAACCTGCTGCGCGGCAAGAACGTGCAACGCGTGACCTTCAATGAGATCACCAAATCCGCCGTGCAGACGGCCATGGCGAACCCGCGCGCACTCGATCAGCCTCTGATCGACGCTTACATGGCGCGCCGCGCCCTCGATTATCTGGTGGGCTTTACCCTTTCGCCCGTTCTGTGGCGCAAGCTGCCGGGTAGCCGCAGCGCTGGTCGTGTGCAATCGGTCGCGCTGCGTCTGATCTGCGAACGCGAAGCCGAGATCGAAATATTCAAGAGCCGTGAATACTGGTCCATCACCGGCGCCTTTGCCACACCGCGCAATGCTGCCTTTTCAGCCCGACTGACCCATCTGGAAGGGCGCAAGCTCGACCAGTTCGATCTCGATAACGCCGAAAAAGCTCATGCCGTACGCGATCTGGTAGCCAATACCGCATTTGCGGTGCGTTCGGTCGAGCGCAAGAAGGCCAAACGTAATCCGCCCGCGCCTTTCACCACCTCGACGCTTCAGCAGGAGGCCTCGCGCAAGATAGGCATGAGCGCGCAAACGACCATGCGCACGGCCCAGCAGCTTTATGAAGGTGTGGATCTGGGCGGCGAAACGGTCGGTCTCATCACCTACATGCGTACCGATGGCGTCACCATGGCTGCCGAGGCCGTAACCGCCATTCGCGCCATGATTGGCGAAAGCTATGGCGCGCCCTATCTGCCCGAAAAGCCGCGCGTCTATTCAAGCAAGGCCAAGAACGCGCAGGAAGCCCATGAGGCGATACGCCCCACCGATGTGAGCCGTACCCCCGAATCGATGGCACGCCACCTTTCGGGCGAGCAGATGCGCCTGTACGAACTGGTCTGGAAACGCGCCGTCGCCTCGCAGATGCAATCTGCCGAGCTCGATCAGGTTGTTGTCGACCTGACCGATTCGTCCGGCAGGACCACGCTGCGCGCCAATGGCTCGATCATCGCATTTGACGGCTTTCTCAAGCTCTATACCGAGGGTCGCGACGACACGAAGACTGATGACGATGAAGGCCGCGTGCTGCCCGCCATGAGCGAAGGCGAACGCCTGACGACGCGCGGTGTCGAGGCCGATCAGCATTTCACCCAGCCGCCGCCGCGCTTCTCCGAAGCGAGTCTCGTCAAGCGCATGGAAGAAATCGGCATCGGTCGCCCTTCGACCTATGCCTCGATCCTGACCGTGCTGCGCGACCGCAATTATGTGCGACTCGACGCGCGACGTTTCATTCCCGAAGATCGGGGCCGACTGGTGACAGCGTTCCTGACCTCATTTTTCGAGCGCTATGTCGATACCGACTTCACGGCAACGCTCGAAGAGCAACTCGACGATATCTCCGACGGCCGTGCCGACTGGCACGACATCATGGCCGCCTTCTGGCGCGATTTCTCCGCTGCTGTCGCCCAGACCAAGGATCTGAAGATTTCGGACGTCATCGACGCGCTGGATGAGGATCTCGGCTCGCATTTCTTCCCCACACGCGATGACGGGGGCGATCCACGCCAGTGCACGGCCTGCGGCACGGGGCGGCTGGGCTTGCGTCTGGGCAAGTTCGGTGCCTTCATCGGGTGCTCGAATTATCCGACCTGCCAGTTCACGCGTCGTCTGGTGGCCGAAGATGGCGGCGAAGGCGAAACCCTGAAAGAGGGCATGAAAAGCCTCGGTCAGGACCCGGAAACGGGTGAGGAAGTGACCGTGCGCCGTGGGCCCTACGGGCTCTATATACAGCGTGGTGAAGCCGACCCGGAGAACAAGAAGGTCAAGCCAAAACGCACGACCATTCCCAAGGGGCTGGAGGGCGACAAGCTGACGCTGGACAAGGCGATCGGTCTGCTCTCCCTGCCGCGCAAGCTGGGGCCTCACCCCGAAACAGGCGAGATGATCGAAGCCGGACTCGGACGTTTCGGCCCCTATGTAAAAATGGGCTCGATTTTCGGCACGCTGGATGCCGATGACGACGTGCTGACAGTAGGGCTCAACCGCGCCATCGACTCCCTGGCCAAGAAACTCGCCTCGATCCGCACACTCGGGGCGCATCCCAAGGATGGCGAGGCCGTTCTTGTGCGCAAGGGGCGCTTTGGCCCCTATGTCCAGCACAAGCAGGTCATCGCGAATCTCGCCAAGGGTCAGTCGATGGACGAGGTGACACTCGAAGAGGCGCTCGCGCTTCTGGTCGAGAAAGGCAAGCCTCTCAAAGCCAAAGGCAAGACCGGCAAGGCCACTCGCAAGAGCGCGACCAAGGCAACGGCGGAGGATTCCGGCGAAAAGGCTGCCCCCAAAAAGAAAACGTCCACCAAGGCTGTGGCCGCCAAGAAGCCATCGGCAAAAAAGGCGGCGAGCCCAAAGAAAAAGACGGCTACGGCAGATACGGCCGACAAGCCGGCAAAAAAAACGCGCAAGGCCAAAACAACAGATGGTGAAGACGCAGAATAATTTGCGTTTTTGAAGTCACAGACCGTGGCAAAAACATCGCTCCCCCTGTTAGGCTCCCTATCGCGTCACGTAGCGGGTCGCTAAAGCGGAACTCGATGGGGGAAGCCATCTTCCTGATGGTCAAGGTCACTGGCTCTGAAACACGTTCCTTTCTTCCTGTCTGGCGCGTTCTCCCGGCAATGTCTGGGCGCGGTCGCGGCGCTGTCCCTGTGTGTCTGCACGGGAACGGCGGAGGCTGAGGACAACGCTGCGCTCGATACGGGATTGCTGAACGCCGTTCTGTCGAGCGCCTTTCGGTTTCTGAGCCCGCGTACCCTAGAAGTTCATTCCAGCAAGACCTACAGCCTCTGGGGGCTTGATGGCCTGACCGCAATCGATCCGTCCATCACCATGGTCGAGCCGCCCCATGATCCGGCCAAACCCGCCATGCTGCGACTCTCGATCGGGCCCAAAACCATTTCGGAATTTCGCGAGCCGGGTGAAAACGAGACGCTCGACTGGGTGAAACTGATCGTTTCGAGCATGGATGCCGCCTGGCAAGGATCGGCCTCCTTGCGCGCTGCAGGCCGCGATGCGCTGCTTCAGAGCTTTTTCGACGAGTTGTTCAACCATCTCGACCCGTATTCGCGCTATGTCGCCCCGGCCCCTGCCGGCAATGACCGGGCGAACCGGACCGGTGCTCTGGCCGGTGTCGGCCTTTCGCTGGCCCGCGACGGCGCTGTGCTGGTGGTGAGCGCCATCAATGCCAATGGTCCCGCCTGGGCCGCTGGGGCAAACACCGGCCAGAAGCTCTTGGCCGTTGATGGACGCTCGACCCGTAATCAGGACCCCGCAACCGTCGAGACCTGGCTCACAGGTGCGCCGGGCAGCAAGGTGAAACTGCTCCTGGCCGATCCGGGCCATCACGGCGCGATCATGCGGCTCGAACGTCAGGTCGTCCCTCCTCAAACCGTTTTCGCCAGCATGCACGATCATATCGTCGTGCTGCGTATCGCCTCGTTTTCTTCCGACACAGCAGAGGAACTCAGCCAGAACATCGATCAGGCTCTGGAAGACAAGAAGCTGGTCGGTCTGATTTTCGATCTGCGTGGCGATCGTGGCGGCGTGCTCCAGCAGGCCGTGACCGCCACGGCCCTCGTGCTGGACCGGGGTATCGCAGTCGTAACACGGGGACGGGATCCGAAATCGAATCATATCTGGGCAGTGCAGGGCGGTGACATGACCCATGGCCTCCCAATCGCCGCTCTGGTCGATGGCCGCACGGCGAGCGCTGCCGAGATCATGGCAGCGGCGCTCTCCGATCATCGGCGTGCCGTGGTGATCGGCAGTGCCACGCTCGGCAAGGGACTCGTGCAGGCGGTAGGGCAGATGCCCGATGGTGGCGAACTCTTCGTAACCTGGAGCCGCGTTCTGGCGCCGCTTGGCTGGCCGCTTCAGGGACTCGGCGTAACGCCCCAGATCTGCACCTCGCGCGGAGCACAGGCCCTCGACCAGCAGTTGCAGTCTCTTTCGAATGGCAAGCTGCTGGACGCCGAAAACGTGGCGGCGAGCCGCGCCCTGCGCTTTCCCGTTTCGGTGTCACGCATTCTCGACATCCGGCGCCACTGCCCTGCCGCACTGGGCACGGATGCCGATCTCGATACCGCAGCCCTCCTTCTTCATCATCCCGATAGCTATCGTGCCGCCATTGCAGCGATGCCTGATGACATGGACGATCCCACGCCATGACCGAAGCCCGTCTCAAATCCGGCCTCTGGGCGCGCGGTCTCATGAGGCTGATCGAGACGCAAGGCGGCTCAGCCATGATGCTGAAGCGCGGAGACGACGATGCAGGGGCGGTGCTGATCGTTCTGACTGATCGAACCGGCGCCTGCGCGGTCTTACGCGATTCAGCCCTTGGGTCAGGCTGGGAGCGTATCGCGATGGACACACCGGAAGCGCTGGATACTTATCTCGAGCGCCAGAGACGCTACGATCCTGATTTGTGGATTCTCGAATTCACCCTTGAGGATGTAACCGCCCCTATCGAGAGCGTATTACCCGGCAGGAGAGACTGAGCCCATGTCGACACGGCCCGAACAGCGCTTCCCGGCTTTGGCGACTGTTGCAACCTTCCCACACCTGGAGCAGGAAGAAAGAATGGCGCAACGAGGCGATTGCACCCCGGACGTAAACAGACGTTGCACGGGGATGACAGTTCAACGAAAAGACGGCATTCAGATCGCTGCGGACGGCTGGTTCAAAGGCCCTCTCTCAGTCTGCCGCGTGAAAAGGATGGAGAAGACGATATGACGCTGGAACACCGAACGCGCGGTGAAACCGTTTGCCGCCCGTTTTCCGATGTCCGGCAGGCGGTCGGTTCGCTCTCCCGGCTTTTCCGCAGGAGCATTCTGGGTCTCACCGCCCTGAGCGGTTTGTGTCTTGTGGCGGCTCCCGCCCAGGCGCAGGTAGTCAAGGGGCTATACGTTGCCGGTTCCGGTGGCGCGAGCTTCAATCAGGACCAGACCGTGCGTCTGTCGCCGGTTCTGCCCAGCGGTCGCGATCACTACGATGCAGGCGTGACGGGTCTCGGCTCTGTCGGCTGGGGGCTCGGCAATGGCTTTCGCGTTGAAGTGGAAGGCAACTACCGCAACAACCGTCTGCAGCAGTTCAAATCGAGCTATTTTCCGTCCTCGACCGGCGGGCGTCAGCAGCAATATGGCGTGATGGTCAATGCGCTGTTCGACATGGATATCGGCGCGAACTGGGTCTACCCCTATTTCGGTGCCGGTGTGGGTTATGGCTGGCAGGCCATGAATGCCTCGGTGCGCGCACCGAATAACTACCTGAACCAGAAGATCGGCGGCACGGCCAGTAATTTTGCCTATCAGGGCATTTTCGGCCTCTCCTTCCCCGTACCTTTCGCTGTCGGCCTCTCTTTCACGACCGAATATCGTTTCTATTCGATGCTCGGGCCGAACGGTCACTATGCGAGCGGCTATGGCAATATCGGCGGCTATGACGCGCCCCGCCCCGCAGGCGCCATGGAAGGCAACCGCGTAACCCGCAACGATTTCAACCATTCGCTGCTGCTCGGCCTGCGCTATGAGTTCAACCCTGCCCCGCCGCCGCCGCGCAGCGTGCCGGTGATGACCGCGCCAGCTCCGGCGCCGGCGCGCAGCTATCTGGTTTTCTTCGACTGGGATCGAGCCGATCTGACCGATCGTGCCCGCTCCATCGTCGGTACGGCGGCCCAGAACTCGACCCATACGCAGCTCACGCGCATCGAGGTCAATGGGTATACCGATAACAGCGCTGCCCATCCGGGCGCACGCGGTGCAGGCTACAACATGAAGCTGTCGATGCGCCGCGCCGATGCCGTACGTGCCGAGCTGATTCGCGACGGCGTGCCGGGCGGGCTAATCGTGACCAAGGGTTATGGCGAGTCCAACCCGCTGGTTCAGACTGGCCCCAATACGCGCGAACCGCAGAATCGCCGCGTCGAAATCATTCTGCACTGAAACAGTCGCGGGAAGGGCGACGCCCTTCCCGTTTCAGACAGGGCTTGTCACCCCTGTCGGGCGGTCATGGACCGCCCTTTTTCATGCCTGAAGGCGAGCCCCCTCAGACCAGCCCGTTGAAGAGGGATGTCGAGAGATAACGCTCGGCAAATGATGGCACGATAGAGACGATGGTCTTGCCTGCATTCTCGTCGCGCTGCGCCAGTGCGAGCGCCGCATGGAGCGAGGCGCCTGAAGAAATACCGATCGGAATGCCTTCGATACGGGCGCAGCGGCGTGACGCTGCCATGGCATCGCGTTCGGAAACGGCCAGAACCCCATCGAGCAACGACGAATCGAGCGTGTTGGGGCAGAAACCCGGCCCGATGCCCTGAATGCCATGCGGCCCAGGATCATCGCCGTTCAGAACGGCACTCTCCGCAGGCTCCACCCCCCAGAACTGCATCGACGGTTTACGGGGTTTAAGTGTGCGGGCGATACCGGTGAGCGTACCGCCGGTGCCGACACCGGCCACAACCAGATCGACTGCGCCATCGGTATCGACCCATAGCTCCTCTGCCGTCGTCAGCGCGTGGATCTCGGGATTGGCGGGGTTGTCGAACTGACTGGGCATCCAGGCATCGGGAAGCGAGGCGACCAGTTCTTCGGCACGAAGGATCGCCCCGGCCATGCCGCGCGCGGCGGGCGTGAGCTCCAGCTGGGCATCCATCAGCCGCAGCATCTTGCGACGCTCGATCGAGGCACTTTCGGGCATAGTCACGATCAGACGATAGCCGAGGGCTGCCGAGGCAAAGGCGAGCGAAATTCCCGTATTGCCGGAGGTGGGTTCAACCAGCACCGTGCGACCCGGGACGATCTCCCCACGGGTCTCAGCCTGCTGGATGAGCGCGAGCCCGATCCGGTCCTTGACCGAGCCGAGCGGGTTGAAGAATTCGAGCTTGAGCAGCAGACGCGCCTTGAGCTTGTCGGCCTCGGCCAGACGCGGCACGGCAACGAGCGGCGTGCCGCCCACGGTTTCGAGAATCGAGTCGAAAACCCGCCCACGCGGGGCTGCGTATCGCGTTGCCAGCCCGCTCATTTCCTGCGGCTCCTGTCGGGTCGTCATGGCTCTCTCCTTCATGCGATTCAGCAAAGCGGTCAGTCCCGCGATGCCGGTCTGTGATTTGCCGGCAATAACTGCTATATTGCGCATAATTTGTCATTGAGGAAAAATCTGCATGTATCTCCGCAGGGACAGGGCGATGATCGCAGTGATCATCATGGTCGATGTAGCCTTCCATGCCGGGCGCTCGAGCCTTGTCAGCGGCGGCGATATTGCCGAGCGCGCAGGGCTCGCCCGACGGGGCATAGAGCCCCTGCTTCAGGCGCTTTCACGCTCGGGATTACTGGAAAGCGTACGCGGGCCGCGCGGCGGCTACCGCCTCGGGCGCCCACAGCGCGATATCGGGCTCGACGAGATCGTGCGCGTTGTCGTGTCTGAAGATGCTGGAGCGGAGGAAACAGCCCAAGGCGCGCTGTATCGCAACGTGATCGAGCCCTGCTGGCAGGTGCTGGACGAAACGATACGCAACGAGATGGCAGCGCTGACGCTTGAGGAAATGGTACGCCGTGCCGAGGCGGCCGGGCTGCGTCGCCCGGTGCATGAGCCCATTTCGTTCTCGATCTGATAAAACGGGCCTTAAGAGACGTCCCTGCCCCTGAAAGGGCGAGGACGTCTTCTGGTTCTTACTTCTTGGTCGTCTTGCGGCGGGTCGTCGTATGCTTCACGACGGGCTTCTTGGCAGCAGGCGCCACGATGGCCGGAGGCGGTGCCGCAATCGTCACGCCTGTCGCATCCACGATGGCGTTGACGGTCAGCTTGTTGCGGGCCTCGGTGCCGCCGGGGATGAGGATGGCCGTGAAGCTGTCCTTGCCCGAATAGGCCGTGCTGGGCGTGTAGGTGATGTAGGTGTGGTCGTCGAAATTATACATGAAGGCCTTGCCGTGCTCGGGAGCAGGCGAGACGCCGAAAGAGCGGTAATTGGTGTTACCCGGCTTCTGCACCGACAGGGCACAGAGCCCGTCATCGCTGCGCACGGTCATTTCCACGCTCATGCTGCCATCGGCCGCCGTCTTGACCGGCGTCGTCTTGCAGACGGCAGAAACCTTCTGATAGCCGAAGGGGTTGGGGGGCACGACGCGCTGCACGACGGGCGTCTGCGCGCAGGCCGCCAGAGTCAGGGCCGAAACGAGAGTAATTGCTGAACCACGCAGTCGCACCATCAACTCCACTTGTCACTTGTCATCGCCAGTCGACACTGCCTCTTTCGCTACAGCAGGCCCGACACCGGATGTCTCCGGGCACGATCAACGCCTGTGGAGACAATTTCGTCAATGGCCCTAGCGCAAGCCGCGCCCTACCGGAAGGGGGAAGCTGCGGCTGAAACAAAAGAAAAGAACGGTCAGTTTTTTTTTTGAGAAATCGGCCTTCTCCCTTGCATAGGGGCATTTTCTCGCCGCAATTGCTGCGACATAATCCGCGCGCATCCCTGCGTCCTGCCTGCGCCCAGCCGGCGCGACGCTCGAAACCCTCAGTTCCCCCTCTTCAGTTCCCTGCCCTTGTGGAGTTCCTTGATGTCGCTTTCAGCCCGGCAACGCCTCCTGCGCCCGTTTGCGCGCCTGACCGCCTGCACCCTGCTCGCCAGCACGTTCTTCGTGTCGGGCGCCGCCTATGCTGCCGGTTGTGGCGAGTCTCCGGCGCATGAAGCCTTCAATGTGCAGGGGCTGAAAAGCGAACTGATGGTGACCGCGCTCTCCTGCAGCGCTCAGGACCGCTATAATTCCTTTGTGACCAAGTTCCGCCCGAAGCTGGCCGCAGAAGAAGAGCGCCTGAACACCTATTTCAAATCGGCCTATGGCCGTAACGCCATGAAGGCGCATGACGACTACATCACCCAGCTGGCCAATGTGCAGTCAGAGGGTGGGCTGAAGGCCGGCACGATCTTCTGCCAGCAGCGCGTCGCCATGTTCGACGAGGTCGATGCCCTCGATGACGGCGCCGATCTGGCCCATTATGCCGATGCGAAGGATGTGGTTCAGCCGGCATCTTTCGAGACTTGCTCGGCCCCCGAGGCCGTGACGCATGGTCGCACAAGCAGCAAGAGCCGCACCCATCGCAAGACGCGCGCCTAAAAACGCATCTTCCCCTGCACGGGGCGCTTGACGGCGCCCCGGCGAGGCCGTCAAGAACGCAATATGAACGACGACCTCTTCCAGAGCGATGAAAAGCCCGCGCGTCGCCCCCGCAAGACGACGCAGGCCCCGGTGCCGGAAAATTACGGTGCCGATCAGATCGAAGTCCTTGAAGGACTCGAGCCGGTGCGCCGCCGCCCAGGCATGTATATCGGCGGCACCGACGATACCGCCTATCATCACCTGGCTTCCGAGATCCTCGATAACGCCATGGATGAGGCCGTAGCGGGCCATGCAAGCGTTATCGACGTGTCTCTGGAGGGCGCAAGGCTCCTGATGGTACGCGATAACGGGCGCGGCATTCCCGTCGACGCCCATCCCAAATTCAAGGACCGCTCGGCGCTCGAGGTGATTTTCACCACGCTTCACGCGGGTGGCAAATTTTCGGGCAAGGCCTATGACACGTCGGGCGGGTTGCACGGCGTGGGCTCCTCGGTCGTCAACGCGCTCTCCGACAGACTCGAAGTCGAGGTCGCGCGCGAGAAACTGCTCTGGCGTCAAGATTATGCCCGCGGCAAGCCCATTACCCCGCTACAGCAAATCGGCAATGCCCCCAATAGGCGCGGCACCACAATCCGCTTTTCGCCGGACCCGGAAAT
This sequence comes from Asaia sp. BMEF1, assembly GCF_051628905.1. Lineage (GTDB taxonomy): Bacteria > Pseudomonadota > Alphaproteobacteria > Acetobacterales > Acetobacteraceae > Asaia. Next base: position 1,642,655 of record NZ_CP157575.1, read on the forward strand.
TTTCGGGACGCTGAGCTTTTCGCCCCAGCGTCTCTATCGTCTGTGCTGCTCCAAGGCGGCGCTGTTTCGCGGGGTGACCATACGCTGGAGCGTCGAGCCGTCGCTCATCAGGAGCGGCGATGAGATCCCGACCGAAGCGACGATCCATTTCCCCAATGGCCTGGCCGATAGTCTGAATGCCGAGCTGGGCGCCACGCCTGCCCTTCTCGCCCCCCTCTGGTCTGGTGAAGCCGAATTGCCTCAGGCTGCCGACGGGCGCACAGGCGGCAAGCTCGAGTGGGCAGTGGCGTTTCTGGAGCAGGGCACGTCAAGCATGACGTCATACTGCAACACGATTCCGACGCCTCAAGGCGGCACGCATGAAGCCGGTTTCCGCACGGCACTGGTCAAGGGCTTCCGCGCCTGGGGCGAGAGCCGCAACACCAAGCGCGCAACGGCGGTTACGGCAGACGATATTCTCGGCACGCTGTCTGCCAAGCTCTCTGTCTTCATCCGCGACCCGCATTTTCAGGGCCAGACAAAGGAGAAGCTGACCACGCAGGAGGCAAGCCGGCTGGTGGAAGGCGCCCTGCGCGACCGTCTGGACCACTGGCTGGGCGGCAATCCGGCTCAGGCCGATAATCTTCTGGCCTTCATCATCGAACGGGCCGAAGAACGTCTGCGCCGCAAGGAAAGCAAGGATACGCCGCGCAAGAGCGCCACGCGCCGCCTGCGCCTGCCCGGCAAGCTGACCGATTGCACGCGTGAAAACGCGGCAGATACCGAGCTTTTTCTGGTCGAAGGCGATTCGGCCGGCGGCTCGGCGCGTCAGGCACGCGACCGCGAAACCCAGGCTGTGCTGCCCCTGCGCGGTAAGATTCTCAACGTGGCTTCGGCGACAGCAGACAAGCTCAAGGCCAATCAGGAACTGCGCGATCTGGTCGAGGCGCTGGGTTGCGGCTCAGGGTCGGGCTTCGATCTGACTCGTCTTCGCTATGGTCGCGTCATCATCATGACCGACGCTGACGTGGATGGCGCCCATATCGCATCGCTGCTGATGACGTTCTTCTATCGTGAAATGCCCGAGCTGGTGCGCAAGGGACATCTCTATCTGGCCCAGCCGCCTCTCTATCGCCTGACCCATGGCGCAAAGACGATTTACGCCATGGATGACGATGACCGCGTGCGGCGCCTCAAGCGCGATTTCAAGCAGGGAGCGAAGGTCGAGATCTCACGATTCAAGGGTCTTGGCGAAATGCCGGTCAAGGATCTGAAGCAGACGACCATGGACCCGGCAAAACGCACCTTGCTGCGTGTCGTCACGCCGCCAGAAGACCGTGCGCTCACAAGCGACCGCGTCGAGAGCCTGATGGGACGCAAGCCGGAATTGCGCTTCCGCTTCATTCAGGATCATGCACGCTCGGCCGAACTGCTCGACGTCTGATGCCTTCTTTCGACCACCCGACTTCGACACGACTCGATAAACTTGGCGGTCTGGCGCTTCTGGTTGGAGGGATTTCCTCCTTTCAGGTCGGTGCAGCCCTGGCCAAGAGTCTTTTTCCGCTTTTCGGCGCAGAGGGGATGGTCGGGCTTCGCGTCTGTCTTGCAGCCGTCATTCTTCTGACTGTCATCCGCCCCGGCCCATCGGTGCTGCAACCTGGCATATGGCGCCTGTTGCTGCCCTATGGCGCCTCTATGGCGGTGATGAATTTCGCCTTCTACATCGCGCTGGTGCGCCTCCCGCTGGGACTGGTGGTGGCGTTCGAATTCATGGGACCACTCTCACTGGCGCTTATCGGTTCGCGACGACTGCTCGATCTGGTCTGGGCCGGTATGGTGCTTTCTGGCCTGTATCTTCTACTCCGCCCCGATCATATCTCAGGCCATCTCGACCCTATTGGCGTGATCGCTGCGTTGATCAGCGCCGTCGGCTGGGTCATCTATATCCTGACAGGCACCCGCATCGGCCGCGTCATGCCTGCCGCTCAGGCCACCACACTCGGCATGACCACGGCCGGAATCCTGCTCTTGCCTTGGCTGATACCCACGCTGATGCCAGCCGTGACCCACCCGCACCAGGGAATTCAGGCTGTTGGCGTGGCCATTCTCTCCTCAGCCGTGCCGTATATTCTCGACATGATGGCCATGCGCAGGCTCGGCCCGCGCGATCTGGGAATACTGCTCAGCTTGGAGCCGGTTCTTGGGTCGATTTCGGGGCTGCTGCTGCTGGGTGAGTCGCTCTCGATGGCGCGATGGCTCGGCGTGCTCTGCATCGCAGGCGCCTCGGCTGGCAATGTGCTGACCAGCCGAAAGCCGCCCCCGGATGGCGAGACCGTTCCCCCCACCTGAGCTGGCCTCATGGCGGCGTGTTAACGCAGCTGTCATGCAACATCGGAGAGGGGCGACCGTTTTGTTCTCAACCGTCTCGCCACGAGACGAAATATGGGAGCAAGTCGATGCGTCGCCTCTTTATTGCCGGTTCCGCCCTTTTCGCTTTCGCTGCGGTTCCGGCCCTTGCCGCATCGCCCCAGCGCATGGCCGACAAGGATTTCGCCCATCTGTCGAAGGACGGCCAGAAGGCTTTTGCCGATATCGTTCAGGCACAGCAGGCGCTTGGCAGCAACCAGAATGGTCAGGCCCAGTCTCTGATCAACGACGCTCAGGCCCGCCTGACCAAGGCAGCCAAGGATAATCGCGCCTTCATGAAGGCAGAAGACGCCATGCAGCCCGCCCCCAGCCATAGCGCGCCCAAGCGTACCGTCATCAGCGGTGTGCAGGTTCACTGGCTGCCGATCGGTGGCGAATATGCGGTCACCGAAGCGCTCGCCCCGGAAAAACAGACGGCTCTGGCCCAGGCCAATACCCATCTAAAGACGGGCGATACGAAGCTGGTCAATCAGGATCTTCAGGTCGTGGGGACAGACGTGCAGTATGTCGTCGCCCTCGCCCCGCTGGAGATGGTCTCTGGCGACATCAACCGCGCCTCGGTCTTCATGGATGGGGGGGATGCCAAGCTCGCCGCCGAGGCGCTTCAGAATGCGCTGGACAGCGTGTTGTTCGTCTCTGACAACGTGATCGTCGCTGCCCAGCCCGATACGGCCCCGGCGCATAAGGGCATGCACAAGAAATCCTGAGCCCTCTGACCCGATCGGTAGCGCCCGATCGGGTCTCGTCCGAGGTCTAAATACTGAAAAGAGCGGAAGGCCTGTCTGAAGGCCCCCGCTCACCCAGGTTCAGAACCCCCAGGCGCCGACCACCCGCCCCTGCCAGGACGCGGCCTATCTGATCCGCCCGAACAGTTTTTCGAGTTCGTCGCGACCGAGCCTGAGCCAGGTCGGTCGCCCGTGAGAGCAGGTGCCCGCCCGTGGGGTCTGCTCCATCTGGCGTAGCAAAGCCGCCATTTCCTCTTGCTGCAGGCGTCTCCCTGCACGAATGCTGCCATGGCAGGCCATGCGGGCAATGACGGCGTCGATACGCCGTTCGAGGGCGGCACTATCGCCCGGTACGAGATCCGGGTCGGCGGCGAGTTCTTCCGACAGGTCACGAAGCAGCGCCACGCCGTCGCCGCCCTGAAGGAGGATTGGCATGGTACGCAGCAGCACGCTGCCCCCGCCGAAGGACTCGATTTCGAGACCGAGCGATTCGAGCGCGCTTTTCCATTCCAGAAGGCGACCGGCCTGTCCAGGCGGCAGATCGACTACCTCTGGCAGAAGCAGACGCTGCGCCCTGAGCGTGCCGGAGGCATACTGCGCCAGCAGTTTCTCATGGGTCAGGCGCTCATGGGCCGCGTGCTGATCGACCAGTATCAGATCGCCATCCTGACCGACGGCAAGAATATAAGTGTCGAAAACCTGTGCGACCGGCGCGCCGAGCGGAAATGACGCCTGTTGCTGCGCGTCGGGCTGGATGACGGGGCGCGCCACCGGCGCAAACGAACCCAGACCTTCGGAGAAACCCGTATGCGCAGCAGGCGCCGCCTGCGGAACCGTCGCACCGATGCCTGCAAGTGTCGCGTGAGAGGAAAGGAAACCTGCGCTCGGCCGCATCGGTTCGGGCGCTGGATACTGGATGTTCTGTCGCGAAGGCGCCGCGAAACGCACACGCACCCCGCCCTCGCCCGCACCATGACCGAGGGCGCGTTGCATGGCACCGATCATCAGCCCTCTCACATCAGCCTCATCGGCAAAGCGGAGTTCGGTCTTGGCAGGATGGACATTCACATCCACCCGGTCATGGGGCAGGCTCAGATGCAGCGCGAGAACCGGTTGGCGCCCCGGTTCGATAACCGGGCGATAAGCGACACGTATGGCGGTCTTCATCAGCGGATCGGCAACGGGTCGGTTATTGACCACCAGAAACTGCGCCGCCGCTGTCGCGCGTGTTGCCGCAGGCCCGCAGATATAGCCCGTCAGGCGCAGGCCGTTGCGTTCCTCATCGATCGGAATAAGGGAATCGCTCTCCCCGAGAACCGCCTGAACCCGGTCGATCTGCGTCTGAGACGGGAAGTCGAACACCAATCGCTCGTCTAGCGAAAAGCGGATGGCGCAATGCGGCGCCGAGAGCGCGAGACGACGCATGACCGATTCGGCATGGCTACCCTCGACACGGGGCGATTTCAGAAATTTGCGCCGCGCCGGGGTGGCAAAGAAGAGATCTTCGACCACTACGCGTGTGCCCGGCGCGCCCGGGGCGGGGGCGGGGGGGGTCAACACGCCACCTTCAAGACGCAAAAGCCAGGCTGTATCGGAATCGTGCTGGCGCGACGTCATGCCAAGCCTCGCGGTCGCCCCGATGGAAGGCAGCGCCTCGCCACGAAAGCCGAGGGTGACAATACGGGTCAGACTCTCATCGCTGAGCTTGGAAGTGCAATGACGCTCGACCGCCATGGCAAGATCGTCAGGCGACATGCCACAGCCATTATCGATCACCTCGATACGGTCGCAGCCACCATTCATCAGGGAAACGTCGATTCGGGTCGCCCCGGCATCGAGCGCATTTTCGACCAGTTCCTTGAGCGCCGCGGCAGGGCGCTCGACGACCTCACCTGCGGCGATCAGGTCGATGACATGACTCGAAAGACGCCGAAGCGTAGGACGGAAAAGGGCGCGCTCAGGAGAGTTCATGAACTGGCATCAGAAGACGCCGAGAAATGCGCTCTTTGACTTCTTGGTCGGCGTGGCACCGGTGGAGGGATTCTGGCCCAGAGCCGAGGCGCGCTGGATACGGCGGTTTTCAGCCTCACTATCTACCACACTACCCGAGTTACCGCCGCGCCAGAACATCAGCTCGTCTGTCAGACCGGCACCTGCTGCGCCCAGTTCGGCATTGTTCGGCGCTCTGGAAGCCTGCTCGACCTGGCCGACAAGAGCCTGCTGGCCCGCACTGTTGCTGCCAGTGGTCGAATGCAGTGCCGCATTCGGCGACAGCGTTTCGAGCGCCTGGGTCCGGGGATTTTCATCAGCCGTGTGCACACCCTGACCGGGCAGGCTCAGCTGCTCCGATGGCGGCATCGAAAGCGGTGCCCGCGTGGTGACCGTATACTCGTCAGGCATCGACCGCTCGAGGCCGAAAGCCCGCGAGACATCGGAACCGGAGCAGGCCGGAAGGAGCGCGGTCAGGCCGAGAACCGGCAGGACGCGGAGGACGGACGTGAAGGAGAGCTGAGCCATATCGGTCTCAATCCTAGATGAGCGTTTCGGCATCGACAAGAGATCAATGATCTCGCGAAGCGGTTGCAGAGCCGGAAGAATGCATCGAATCCCTGTCGGCACCGCTGTGCGCCACGGCCGAGCGTCGATCAGACCAGATCGACTCGATCACCCAAGCAATCACACCGCAGACGATGGCAGAATCGGCGACGTTGAACACATACCAGCTCCAGCCGAAGGCGTGGGCGTGAATGAAATCGACCACAGCCCCGAACCGCATACGATCGATCACATTCCCCACGGCGCCGCCCGCTATGGCAGCGGAGGCGATGGCGACCACCATGCGCGACGTTGTGAGCGTTTGCCAGAGAAGGGCGAGAACGGCGATCAGCGCCACCGTGCAAAAAAGTACTGGCCCATAAGAGCCGATCCCGCCGAGCATGCCGAACGTCACGGCGTGATTCCACACCATGGTGAAATCCAGCCCTGGCATGACGGCCACGCTGCCCTTGAGAGGCAGGTTGAAGACATCCAGAATCCACCATTTGCTCGCCTGATCGGCGCAGAGCACGATCACGAACGCAATGATGCCAGCGATCAGTGTCGCCGGGCGTCCGAAGGACAAGGTGAGCCTGGCGCGCGTCACATCGACACCACGTCGCTGCATCTCAGGCACAGGCCCGTATGCCCGGCATGGGTGCCGACTTCAGGGAGCACGCGCCAGCAGCGCAGGCATTTCGTACCATCGGCCTCAGCAACGCTCGGGCCAGGATGGGCTGCGACCACGCCTTCACGCTCAGGGTCGGAACCATCATCGATATAGAGCGACGGCACATTGGTCAGAAGCTGCACATCGGCCTGGGAAACGATGGCGAGTTCGGCCCAGTCCACATCGCCGAAGACGACCTGCTCCTGCTCGGTGAGGGGCAGAGTAAGGCGAGCCTCGAGCGAGGAGCCGATGACACCCCCACGACGCGCGCCTTCGAGCTCGGTCGTGATCACACGGCGAAGGGCGCGGATCTGCGTCCAGCGTTCGCCCAGAGCGGCGTCGTGCCAGATCGGGTCGGGCTCAAGGAAGTTCTGAAGATGAACGGAGCTCTCTTCACCAAAACGGGCTGTCCAGGCTTCTTCAGCCGAGAAGACCAGAACCGGCGCCAGCCAGGTTGCCAGCGCACGGTGCAGAATGTCGAGCACGGTACGCGCCGCACGACGACGCAGCGAGGACGGCGCATCGCAATACAGCGCATCCTTGCGCACGTCGAAATAGAAGGCCGAGAGATCGGTCGTGCAGAAGCCATGCAGCATCGGATAGACGCCGACCCATTGATGGGTCTGTACGGCCTGTTTCAGCAGCCCGCCCAGATCGGTCAGGCGATGCAGGATATAACGCTCCAGCTCCGGCAATTGCTCGTAGGGTACGGCTTCTTCAGGCGTGTAGCCATCGAGCGCACCGAGCAGCCAGCGCAGCGTGTTGCGCAGGCGGCGATAAAGCTCTCCCTGCTGCTTCAGAATTTCATTACCGATGCGCAGATCTTCATTGCTGTCGGAATTAACGACCCAGAGACGCAGGATATCGGCGCCGAGCTTGTCGGTCACTTCCTTGGGCGCAATGACGTTGCCCAGCGATTTCGACATCTTGCGGCCCTGCTCGTCGAGCACGAAGCCATTGGTCACAATCGCCTTCATGGGCGCCACGCCGCGCGTACCGACGCTTTCGAGAAGGGAAGACTGGAACCAGCCGCGATGCTGGTCCGAGCCTTCGAGATAGAGATCGGCCGGGAAATTCAGTCCGTCCTCGCCCAGCACGAAGCTATGGGTCGAGCCGCTTTCGAACCACACATCGACAATGTCGAAAACCTGTTCGTATTGCGCGGGGTCTCGTCCCTCACCGAGGAAAACCGCCGGATCGGCGCTATACCAGATATCGGCGCCATGCTCGGCCATCGCCTCGACAACGCGCTGCATGACCGCGGCATCGCGCAGCACCTCACCCGTGCTCTTCTCGACAAAGACCGCAATCGGCACGCCCCAGGCGCGCTGACGGCTGATGCACCAATCGGGGCGCTGTTCGATCATGGAAGTCAGGCGGTTGCGTGCAGCTTCGGGCACGAAGGTGACATCGGTCAGCGCGTCGAGCGCCTTGCGGCGCAGGGCCTGATCGCCATCCATGCGGATGAACCATTGCGGCGTGGCGCGGAAGATGATCGGCTTACGCGAACGCCAGGAATGGGGATAGGAATGCACGATGCTCGAGCGCGCCACGAGGCCCGCTGCGGCATCGCCGTTGGAAGCCCAGCGCTGAGTCGCCTCGACCAGCGCCGTACAAACCGGATCGGCCGCCTTGAACACATGGATACCGGCGAAATGCGGCACCCATGGTGCGTAGGTGCCATCATCCTGCACCAGCTCAGGCACTTCGATGCCGTATTGGCGCGTCAGCAGGAAGTCGTCCTGGCCATGCGCCGGGGCCATATGCACCAGACCCGTGCCCGCATCGGTCGTGACGAAATCGCCCGGCAGCATGGGCACGTCGAACTCATAGCCACAACCGCGCAGCGGATGGGCGCAGAGCGTGCCCTCAAGCGCCTCACCCGGCAGGGTGTAGAGAACATGATGTTCCTGAATGCCCGCCTGCTTGCAGAAATCGACCAAACGCTCCTCGGCAATCAAAAAGCGCGAGCCGGGCGCGACGAGGCTGTCCTCTTCCATCAGATCGGCGCGAATCACCGCATAGGCGATCTCGGGGCCATAGGCGATGGCGCGATTGGCCGGGATGGTCCAGGGCGTGGTCGTCCAGATGACGGCTGACGCACCCTGCAGCGCCTGACCGGGGGTAGGGTCGGCCTCGATCGGAAAGGCCACATGGATCGTGGTCGAGGTGATGTCGTGATATTCGATTTCGGCCTCGGCAAGAGCCGTCTTCTCGACCGGGCTCCACATGACAGGGCGCAGCCCACGATAAAGGGCGCCGTTGAGCAGGAATTTGCCGATCTCGCCCACGATGGCGGATTCCGAGCTGAAATCCATGGTCGCATAGCGGTTCTTCCACTCGCCCTGCACACCCAGTCGCTTGAATTCCTCAGACTGGATGTCGAGCCAGCGGCGCGCATACTCGCGGCATTCGGCGCGGAATTGCAGAACAGGCACGTCGTCCTTGTTCTTGCCTGCCTTGCGATATTCCTCTTCCACGCGCCATTCGATCGGCAGGCCGTGGCAATCCCATCCCGGCACGTAGCGCACACGGGCGCCATTCATGCGCTGGGCGCGGTTGACCACGTCCTTGTTGATCTTGTTCAGGGCGTGACCGATATGCAGATGGCCATTCGCATAAGGCGGGCCGTCATGCAGGGTGAAGACAGGCTTGCCCTTGCCCGCCTCGATAATGCTCTGATCGAGCCCCATCGACTCCCAACGCGCCAGAATTTCGGGTTCACGCGTCGGCAGGTTGCCACGCATGGGAAAGCTGGTGCGGGGAAGAAAGACCGTGTCGCGATAACGGTCCTGAGGATCGGGGCTTTTGGAATCAGGCATCTTCGATCATTCGACGGAGTCAGGGAACCGCGAGTTATGCGAAGATGCGGGCTACTGGGTCAAGAGCGCCGGTCGGGAACGACTTCACAAAGCTGCCGATAGCGAGCGCCGACTCATGATGATCCAGCAGGCAAATAAGGGCGAACAGCCCTTGTATCCATCGGAAGCACCCGCCTTCTGCGAGTGACGCGAGGCATCAAAAAACGCGACCGGCAAGCCGGGCGCCATTTGCGCTTCAGGATGTTCTGGTGTGAGAACCTGGATAGCTGGAAGAACCGCAAACGCTCTCCAGCGTATCGTCGATCTGCTGGCCCAGCGTGTTGAAATCCTGACGCAGAAAGGCTTTCAGCCTTACAAGACGAGAGACGCTCTCCTCGCGGCGCATTTCCTTCTGGGCGATATGCTGTTCCATCGCCTGCATCTGATACATCTGCATCGCGCCAAACATGACAGCCCCCGCACAATTATTAACAGCGGGTAATATATAACATTAAAAAAGTGATGGCAAACAGCGGAATTTCACATTTGCGGCAAAACCGTATCTCTGACCTGCGTAAGAGAGGGCAGCAGTGAATACGCTGCTCCAATCGACGCAGGCTGAGCGTCACAGAACCAAACGATCCTTCTGAGACCGACCAGTTGCAAGCATTGCCCAAGATCATTCGATTCTATTCGCCAGAAGCCCCGAATTGTAGCCCGATGATGGTCAGAGCAGCAGTGAGCAAACAGCACGCTACAATCGTAGCCAAGGCCAGAAAAAACATACGCAGAATAGTGCCCGCCGCCGACCGACCGTAAAAACCTTTCAGATGCGAAAACAGATGCACCGCCATAGTTAAAGCGAGCCCGCGCGTAACCCAATTCATTACTTCGTCGGGCAGAAGATTATCCATTATCGCCGCGACAGTGACGACCAGAAACAGTACAGTCAGAGAGTGCAACGACACAATAAGATGATCGTAAAGGGGTATTGGCTTAGGAAAAGCATACAGCACCCATAGAAACGCTGCACTTATCGGTAGCAGCAGCAGCACTATGCGTTCCGCCCACTCACCCATAACATGCTGTACCTCGTCGGGATTATCTACCGCGGCGAGAAGATGATCGTGCAACCACTTCTGTACTTTTTTCGGTCCAGAGAACGTCACCGTCTCTATCTGGGACTTCAGTTTCGCGTTCAGGCTATCCGCGTCTCCTGCTGGCGCCCTTACGAAATGGTTTTCTTCAGCAGCCTCCTCAGTAATCACGCTATGAAATGGCGTCACAGAAGTAAAAGCGAAAAAAAACAGGAGCGAGACGAAAAACATACGAATTGGCGGAATTTCGCTGGCTCGTTTTCCTTTGATATAGTCACGCGTCAGCCGTGCCGGATCGAAAAAAAGACGACGGATCGTGCGCATGACCTTACTGTCTGCATGGGTCAGCATTTCAAAGAAATCATAACAGAATTCGCGAAGAGAAGGCTCTGCAGTACGAGCGTTCTGCCCGCAGACATGACAGTAATGGCCTAGCAGAGAGGTATCGCAGTTGAGACACCTCTCCGAGTGCTTGCCAGCCAGCGCGACATCATATTTTTTCATTTCAGAACCATACCGTTTCCCCACGATTTGGGAAACTGTCTTTGGCAAATGGCTTCCCCGCAGCAGACAGGACTCAGACAGCGGGGCCAAGCGCGGCACGGGCCTGGCAAGCATCTTCGGCGATCTGGGCCTCAAGCGCGTCGAGCCCGTCGAAGCGACGCTCTTCACGTAACAGCCTGTGCAGGCTGACTTCGAGTGTCTGGCCATAAAGATCTTCATCGACGTCGAAAAGATGCGCTTCGAGGCGGCTTTCCTGCCCGTCATCGATGGTAGGGCGACGGCCGATATTGGCCACACCCGGCGTCATGCGCCCATCCGGGTGACGCACGGTCACGGCATAGACGCCACGGGCTGGCTCGATATGGCGTCCCAGCGGGATATTGGCGGTAGGGAAGCCCAGCAGGCGCCCGCGCTTGTCACCATGGGCCACGGCACCCGCGATGAACCAGGGGCGACCAAGCTCCTCCGCCGCGCGTTCGGGATAACCTTCCTGAAGCAGGCGACGAATACGCGACGAGGAAAACGGGCCGCTGACATCGGTGAGAGGCTGCACGACTGTCAGACCGATACCGAGGGCTTCGAGCCTGTGCGACAGAAAATCGATATTGCCGGCCCGTCTGTGCCCGAAAGCAAAATCGGGGCCGCAGGCGACGTGCTTCACGCCAAGCGCGCGATGAAGCACGTTCTTGACAAAAGATTCCGGCGAGAGATGGCTGAAATCCGCATCGAAAGGCAGCTGGAAGATCTGCTTTACGCCCAGCTCATGCAGGAAACGCGCCCGTACGGGCGGAAGCATCAGCCGGACCGGAGGATCCTGAGGGCGGAAGAACTCGCGCGGATGCGGCTCGAATGTCACAGCGCCAAGCGGCAGATCGGGACGCGCCGCATGGAGCGATTTCAAAAGATGGACATGCCCGAGATGCACACCGTCAAAATTGCCGAGGGCGACGGCGGCGCCGTGCGCCTCAGGCGGGATCGCCGTCCAGTCCTCGTAGAGGGTCATGAGACAGGCAGCGAAAAAAACTGGCTGACCTCTGTAAAGTCAGAGGCCTGACGAGAGGCTTCATGAGGGGTCGTGCCGTCTTCCTCACGTACCAGCTGGCAGGTCTTGAGACCTGCCTCTGCTGCGGCATCGAGTTCGGCACCGATATCGGAGAGAAACAGGATTTCTCCCGGCGCCACACCCGCTCGCGAGGCGATTTCGCGATAGCTCTCTGCGATTTTCTTGCCGCCGATATCGAGATCGTAAAATGCCTCGAAAAGGCCGGTCAGATCGCCAGCATCGGAATAACCATACAGCAAACGCTGTGCGCTGGCAGAACCGGAAGAGTAGACAGCAAGACGCAGCCCCGCCTCGTGCCAGGCTTTCAATGCCGGCGGCACATCGGGATAGAGACGTGCCTTTAGAGCGCCCGTCTCGAAACCCGTTTTCCAGGCCAGACCCTGCAATGATTTGAGCGGTGCGACCTTTTCGTCGCGAGCGGTCCAGTCATGCAACTGGGCGAGCGGATCGCAACCGGGACTGGCTGCCTCGATATCGGCAAGCGCCACCTTGACCAGAGGATTATCCGCCTGTTCGCGAAGCAGCTCCGGCATCACTTTGTCGGAATAGGGGAAGAGCACATCCTTGACGAAAGAGATCGGCAGGGTCGTGCCTTCGATATCGAGAAGGACCAAGCGGACGGTGCTCATGCGGCGAGTTCCGGAATGGCAACAGGAAAGCGACGGGCGATTTCATCGCCTGTATATTCGGCGACCCACCCCGTCGTATCGGTGAAAACGCGCAGCGCCACCACATCGGGATCGAGCCCGGCATCGAACCAGTGCGGTGTGCCCTCAGGAACCGAAATCAGATCGCCCTGAACGCAAAGCACTGAATAGACCTTGCCCTCGACATGCAGGATGAAGGCGCCCTGACCATGCACGAAGAAGCGCACCTCATCTTCGCTATGGGTGTGCTCCGAGAGATATTTCTCGCGCATGGCCGCGATCTGCGGCGTATTGCGGTCGAAGCGCACGACATCGGCACTGCCCGCCCCGGTTTCGCCCATCAGCCCGTCGAGATAGGGGCGATACGCCTCCAGAATTATTTCTGGTGCGGCATCCTTGGCTGGGGTTACGGGAGACTGCCAGCGCTCGAAACGCACGTTGAGCGGGCGCAAGGTCTCGGCGATGACCCGTGCATCCTCTGTATCGAGAAGGAGGTTATCGGGCGTATCGTCGCGATAGATCGTCAGTCGGCTCATGATTTCCGCCTTTCGAGTTCGCAGGCCAGAAGAAATTCCAGCCCTTCGAGACGGGCCAGCGCCATGGCCATATCCCGCCCCCAGACATAAACACCATGCCCTCTGATCACGTAGCCCGCGGGCATTTTCCCGAGCAACGGCCCCACGACCGTCGCGAGACGGGCGATATCCTGATCATTGGCGAAAAAGGGCACGTCGATTGCAGTGTCGTGGGTCGATTGCCCCTCGAACACCTTGAGCAGCTCGTAGCCTGCCAGAGTGAGCACCGGCGCCTCAAGCGCCATCGACAGCACGGTCGCCGCGATGGAATGCCCATGCAGTACTGCACCGATCGTCGGGTCCGAGGCGTAAAGCTGGGTGTGAAGTAGCGTTTCCGCACTTGCCTTCTGACCGCCGTCGATCGGTCGCCCCTCAGGATCGATCTCGATGACGTCTTGCTCGGTCAGGAACCCCTTATGGCCGCCTGAGCGCGTGATCGCGATACGACCATCGCCAAGGCGTCGGCTGAGATTGCCCGCTGTGGCTGGCACCCAGCCCCGTTGGTCCATCCTGCGGCCTGCATGCAGAACATCCTGCACCGCATCCGACCAGAGCCGGTCCAAAAGCTGCGTCATGGAAAGCTCAGTGATTGGCGTTATTCACATTACCGCCCGAAGCGGGGGGCGTGTATTGCGGCTGCTGGAAATTACCCTGGGGTGGCGGAGAGATCTGGCCGTTAGGCTGATCGTGCTTCGGCTCCATGGATTCGTCTTCGGCCATGTTCTTCTTGAAGGATTTGATCCCCTTCGCGAAGTCACCCATGAGACCGCTGATCTTGCTGCCACCGCCAAACAGGATGAGTACGACGGCAAGCACTATCAGCCAGTGCAGGGGACTCATGCTACCCATAATCTCTCTCCTCGTATGACGGGACCGAACAGCCGTCTTTTGTCTCGCTTCTCACATGGCGTGATCGGGCGTCTCTTGCAAGCGCGCAATATTATCGAGATCACGCGGGACGATAAAGCCATAGGTCGGATAGGCGCGTGAGCCGAGATTCTTGATTGGTGCCCAGTACACCCGCACCAGAGACCAGTCATTATCGCGTGAGACGTCTATGACCGGCACAGAGCGGTCGATCCGGCCAGGCTCCCAGTTGGCGTGTTCGACCAGGATCTTGCGTGACGAGACGGTGCTGCGCACCACAGAAACATGACCAGATGGCAGGCGCCCCGTCGACCGGAAGACGAGTATCTCACCCTCCGCCGGGGTCTGGGTGCGCCTGTATTTCCCAGAGGCGCCACGCCACCATGATGCGGCCGCCCCGTAAAGAGCAACCCCGGTCTTGGCGCGCGCATAGGGCGCACATTGCAGCGGGCCATTGAAGCTGGCGCGGCTATATTCCCTTGGCCCGCCGCCACAGGCGGCAAGGCTCAGGCAGAAACTGAACCCAAGCACCATTTTTCTCATGACGATTTCAGCGCCATGACGCGATCCTCCGCTTCGATCAGATCCAGAGCCAATGCCCGTTCGGCCACATCACGGCCGAACCCCGCACGGGCAAACACGGCAAGCGCGCGCTGATGGCGCTCAGGCGCCTGCCCCTCAGCCTGTTCTTCATCACCTCTCCTGAACGGACCGAGCCGACGTTTTCGGGCGAGTACGAGCGCCGCCCCCAATTCACGCTCATGAGCGCTGTCATCATGCCGGTGGCCGAGCGCCTCTTCGAGTGCTTCGCCCAGAACCTCGGCGCCAATACCCTTTTGCGTGAGACTGGCCGCCACGGCCCGACGCGACCGACCGGAGCGCGTCAGACTGAGCGACCGGGACCGGGCAAAGGCAGCGTCGTCAAGCGCGCCGAGCTGGCGCATATCGGCGACAATCCCGGCAATCGCTCCCCGGCTCGCTTTGGCCTGACTCTCTATCTGGTCACTCTCGCCACCCTGTGCACCTGCCTTGCGTGCCCATCGCATGACGGCGCGCTCCAGAACCTGGGCCAGACCCTGTTCGGTCGCAGCGAAGCGCGCGAGATGACGCAGGGCCGTCTCACGCAGGTTTGCCGCTGTCGGCGGAGGAGGCTGATCCGGAATCGCTGACATGGTTACATTGTGCCATAACTTCGTGGCAGCAACATGGTGAAAAACCGCCGGAGCCCCGTCATGATCCTCTCACCGCTTGAACAAGCACTCACAGCCCTGCCTTCGGCCTATCCGGGGCCGGGCGGCGCCGCTGCGGTCATCAAGGATGGACAGGTGATTGGCCGCCATAGCTGGGGCTTCGCGAATGCCGAGACCCGCCTGCCCTTCACCCCGAAAACGCTGTTTCGCCTGTGTTCGATCACAAAGCAGTTCACCTGCGCGCTGCTCGATGAGTTTGCGGACAAGAGCCCCTTCGATGCGGCCATTGCCGGCTATCTGCCAAAACTCGAAGAAGCGCCTCCCGGCATCATGAATCTGGCTCATAATCAGTCAGGACTGCGCGATTACTGGGCGGTAGCCATGCTGCACGGCGCCCCGACTGAATCGGGCTTTGGCGCTTCGGAGGCCCATCGTGTGATCTCTGGCACGCGCAGCCTGCATTTTCGTCCCGGCACAGCCTACTCGTACGTCAACCAGAATTTCTTCCTGATTTCCGAAGCCCTCGAGGCGCTTTCGGGTCGGAGCTTCGCCGAGTTGCTGAGAACGAAGCTGTTTGAACGCCACGGCATGAACACCGCCTTTCTCGCTGCTGATACGCAGGCCATGCCCGACGGCACGCAGGGATATGAAGGGAGTGAGGCGACCGGCTATCGCCCTGCCGTCAATCATATCTTCTGGACTGGCGATGCCGGGCTCGGTGCCAGCCTGGACGACATGATAGCCTGGGAGCTGGCAATCGATACCCAGCGCGACGACCCGCAAGGGTTTTACAATCGCCTCTCCGCCCCGGTGACCTTCCGAGACGGCACCCCGGCCCGTTATGGCCATGGGCTGCAACGCGGCACGCTTTTCGGACGTACCATGACAGGTCACGGCGGTGCCCTGCGCGGCTGGCGCAGCCACAGGCTGCATCTGGCAAAGGAGCGTCTGTCAGTCGTCGTGATGTTCAATCACATGTCCGAGGCCCATTCGGCAGCAGCCTCTCTTGCCGCTGCTGCACTCGACATTGCGCCGGTCTCACAGGAAGAAAATCCCGGCAACAGAGCTTTGTTGGGGCATTATCTGGACAAGAAGACGGGACTTTCGGCATCGGTCACGCCCAGCGCGTCGGGCACCAAACTCTCCTTACGCTACGCCTACCCACCCGAGACGCTCGATCTCTGGACCCAGAACGGTGCCGGACGTGAAGGAACTCGGCTAAGCCTTTCCGATGAGGGGCTGACGATGACGCGTCCTCTCGAAAACCGGATTATCCCGCTCAGTTGCCTTGCCGAGCGTATCAGGCATGATGGGCTGGCAGGCCGCTATCACTGCCCGGAGCTCGATAGCG
Source organism: Asaia sp. BMEF1 (assembly GCF_051628905.1). GTDB lineage: Bacteria > Pseudomonadota > Alphaproteobacteria > Acetobacterales > Acetobacteraceae > Asaia. Next base: position 1,659,086 of record NZ_CP157575.1, read on the forward strand.
TGCTCACGCTCGACGGGGCGGAGGGCACGGTTTATGGCGGGTTTTCGGGGATGCTCGGCCAGGGACGAATGGAGCGCCTCCAGCCACTGGGCGACGATGTCTGGCTGATCCCCTGCCTCAGGGCGCTCGATCACTCACCGCCCGGCTACTGGACCCTCGCTTTTCAGCGCGACGAAACTGGCACACTGACAGGCGTGCGCGTCGGATGCTGGCTGGCGCGCGATCTGTTTTACCGGCGTTGCCAAGACTGAATTTGACGGATGGGGGGCAATACCCTCATCATGGCAGAGCAGCAGCCTGTGCCCTGCCCTGAGTTTTCAGGTGCGGGGTTCTTGCCGTTGCGCTCTCCCATCAATTTCAACCGGGCTCTCCTATCGCCATGATTTCCGCTCTGATGCCAACATTCAAACGAGTCGACCTTGCTTTCGAGCATGGTCAGGGCGCTTGCTTGTACACGGCTGACGGGCGACGATTTCTGGATTTCGGGGCAGGCATCGCCGTCTCGTCTCTGGGCCATGGTCATGAGGGGCTGGTCAAGGCGATTGCCGATCAGGCTGCCCGTGTAATGCATGTCTCCAACCTGTATCGCATCCCGCAGGCAGAAAAGCTCGCAGATCGGCTCGTCGCGCATTCCTTCGCCGATAGCGTGTTCTTCTGCAATTCCGGCGCGGAAGCCAATGAGGGCATGGTCAAGATGATCCGCAAGACCCAATCGGGTCGCGGCCATCCCAAGCGCACGCGCATCATCTGCTGCACCGGCGCGTTCCATGGCCGCACGCTGGCCATGATCGCGGCTACCGGCAACCCGGCCTATCTCGAGGGCTTCGGCGCGCCGGTCGAAGGCTTCGATCATGTGCCCTTCAACAACATGAACGCCCTGCGTGCCGCCATTACGCCTCAGACGGCGGGTATCATGCTCGAACCCATTCAGGGCGAGACCGGCATCAAGCAGGCTGACCCGCAGTTCATGTCAGGTCTGCGTCAGGTCTGCGATGAATTCGGACTGGTTCTCGCTCTGGATGAAGTGCAGACGGGCATGGGGCGCACAGGCAAGCTGTTCGCTCATGAATGGTATGGTGTGACCCCCGACGTCATTTCGGTCGCCAAGGGCATCGCGGGTGGTTTTCCCATGGGGGCCATCCTCGCCAATGAGGAAGTCGCTGCCTCTATGGGCGCTGGGTCTCACGGAACGACCTTCGGGGGCAATCCGCTTGCCTGCGCCGCCGGCAATGCCGTGCTCGACGTCATTCTTGCCGATGGCTTTCTGCCTGAGGTCGAGCACACAGGCGCCATTCTCGGCGAAACTCTCGACGCCCTCGTGCGCAAGCATCCGACAGTGTTCGAACTCGCCCGCGGTCGCGGCCTGATGTGGGGGCTGAAATGCCGCCTGCCGGTCGCGCAGGTGCAGGCCCAGGTCATGGCTGAAGGCCTTCTGACCGTCACGGCTGGTGAAAACGTACTGCGTCTTCTGCCTCCGCTGATCGTAACACCGGAAGAGTGCCGCGAAGCCTGCGCTATTCTCTCACGCGCCGCACAGGCGCTCGAAACCGCAGAGCACCAGAAAAACAGGACTGAAAGCCGGACGGAGAGCCACGCATGACCATTCAGACACGCTCTTCTTCCTCGGCAGAAATCCGGCATTTTCTCGATCTGCGCGATCTCGATTCCGCAACGCTGCGCGACATCATTGATGTCGGTCGTGCCGTAAAGACCATGCAGGACAATCGGCGCGTCCCGATGCACCCGGCCCATCCTCTGGCCGGGCGCACACTCGGATTGATGCTGTCGAAGCCCTCGACACGCACGCGCCTCTCTTTCGAGGTGGGTATGCGCCAGCTCGGCGGTGATGTGTCCGTGCTGTCGCCATCGGATATGCAGATCGGTCGTGGCGAAAGCCTGGCCGATACGGCGCGTGTCCTGTCGCGTTTTCTCGACGTGCTGGTCGTGCGCACGGGTGAGGCGGACATGCTGAGCGAGCTTGTGCGCTGGAGCAGCATCCCGGTGGTAAACGGTCTGACGCCTGACTCCCATCCGGTGCAGATACTGGCCGACATCATGACCTATGAAGAGCATCGTGGCCCGGTCGCCGGTTCGCACTGGGCCTGGATCGGCGACGGCAATAACGTTGCGACCTCTCTGATCGAGGGCGCGGTACGCTTCGGGTTCTCGCTCACCCTCGCAACCCCCGAAACGATGAAGCCACGACAGGAGGTACTCGACTGGGCGCAGGCCGAGGGTGGCAGGATCCGTCTCGTTCACGACCCTGTCGAGGCGGTACGCGATGCAAGTTGCATCGTGACCGATACCTGGACCAGCATGTCAGACGAGGAATCAGCGACACGACTCAACACGCTGCGCCCCTTCCAGGTGAATACCGCTCTCATGCAGAAAGCCGCTCCCGAGGCCCTGTTCATGCACTGCCTGCCCGCCCATATCGGTGAGGAAGTGACCGAAGAGGTGTTCGAAAGCGCCGCCTCGGTCGTGTTCGACGAAGCGGAAAACCGCCTTCATGCCCAGAAAGGTCTCCTCCTCTGGGTTCTGGGCGGCGAAAACTGGCGCTCTTTCGGCAAGCCCAGTTGAGCGCAGGCATCCCTTTGCCGCGTTATTGACCCTGGAAAGCATCAGACAAGACTGCAATGATCGAAACACCCGCCTTTCTGGATACCCAACGCCCCGAAACCGTGCCCGATCTCGTGATCTCGCACGGGATCACGCCCTTTCATCTGGCAAACCGCCCGGTGCGCGGTCGTCTGGTGAGGCTGGGCAAGCTGGCCGACATCATGCTGCAGCGCCATGATATTCCCGATTGCGGGCGGCAACTGGCGGGCGAGGCCCTCTCTCTCGTCGCCGGGCTGAGTGCGGGGCTGAAATTCAAGGGCTCCTTCTCGCTTCAGATCAAGGGCGATGGCCCGGTCTCCATGCTCGTCGCGGATTGCACCGATTCGGGCGAGTTACGCTTCTATCTCCGCTCCGAAAACACGCCTGAGGCGGCCTCGGCCAAAACCCTGCTCGGTGATGGCTATTTTGCCTTCACCATCGATCAGGGCGCGCATACCGAGCGCCATCAGGGCATTGTGGCGCTTGAGGGTGAAACCTTGGCCGAAATGGCCATGCATTATTTCACCACCAGCGAGCAGCATGAATGCTGGATGCGCCTCTACTGCGAAAAGACCGATGAGGGCTGGCAGGCCGGGGCGCTGATGCTTGAAAAGATCGCGGCAGAAGGCGGTATCGCCTCCGGGCAGGATAGCGATGAAGATGCGTGGGAAACCGCCTGCATTCTGGGCAACACCCTCAAGGCCTCCGAGCTTTTCGACCCGACCCTGAGCGCCACGACACTAGTCGAGCGTCTTTTCGGCACTCAGGAGGTCTTGGTCGACCGACCGCGCGTGGTGAGCTTGGGCTGTCGATGCAACCGCGCCAGACTGGCGAGCGTGCTTTCGACCTTTCCGGAAGACGACCTCGACCATATGGCCGAGGAAGGGCAGATCACCATGAATTGCGAATTCTGCAATGTCGGGTTCAGCTTCGATCGCAATGAGATCGCGCGATGAGCGCAGCCGATGATCTGCTGCGTAGCATTCGCGTCGATGGAGAGGCACTGACCGCCCTTTACGATCAGTGGATTCCGCAGGAGATCGTCGCTCTGGATGACGATATCAGGTGCCTGACCCTGAGCGATGCCATGAGCGGACGTCAGGCCGTCTGGTATCTCGATGGCGAAAATCACTATCGCGGCTCTCATATCGAAGTCGTGCAGCGTCTGCACCCACAGCAGATTCTCTCGGCGGTTGCCCCCTGGTTCGACGAGCTGGCGCGTCACTCACTAAGCGCCAGGCCCACAGCACTTCATGATGCGCCGCGAGTGCCTCTCTTTCTGGCCACACAGCTGGCAGCGGCATGGTGTGTCCGCGTGCTGATCGATATGCGCCAGATCCAGAGCTCGCTGACCGAACAGGATCAGGAAATCGCGACGCTTGGCGAGAGAACACTCTCGTCTCGTCAGGTCCGGCGCCTGCTCGGCACCCGGATCGGGCCGGAATCCCTGGTGGTCCTCTCTCCCCTGAGCGACCGCCCCTTGCGATCGCAGATCTCTTTTGTCATCGAGCACCAGCTTGTGCATCGTTTTTACGATCCCGAGGCAGACTGCACCTTCTACCTCTCCTGGTGGGAGAGACAGCTCGATAAATCGCCCAGCTTCTATTGCCCCAAGGCCAATCTTCTGGTCAGCGACGAAAACATGGCAGGGATGCTGCCATCCATGATCCTGGGCTGGTATCTCAGCAACCCCCATCATGTCGCGACCATCGCCGACGCACAGGCTTTCGAAGCGCGCGATTACGGCCTTGGCAGCGCGTCTTCCCTTCTGGTCGAGCTCGATACCGACACAAAGCTGCCTCCGGCGCCAGAAACAGCATCCGCCGACATGATTTCAGAATCATGGGCCTTCCTGCATCAGAATCCGTCCGAAGTTGCGCCGCAGGGTTCGCAAGATCCGAGACAGGAAAAGAAACAGTCTGGACGTCTTTTCGAGCGGCTACGCTCTTTAGTAAAAAAGACCTAAAGTCGAGACGCATAGCCAGGAGCTGCTCATGTCGCAAAGTCCTTCCAGGGTTAAGAACTTCCTCCGCTTCGGTTCCCTCTGCCTCGCTCTTGGCAGCGCTTCCCCCCTGCTGACAGCATGCGGTGACAGCGAGCCGCAAAGCTTTGCGCCGCTCGACTATAATTATCTCAGCAAAATGCATCTCAATGTCGCCCATATCGAGATTGTGGATACGGCACCGCCCGGCTCGGCTCCCGGCGACATTTCAGGCAAGGCTCCGACAACGCCCCAGCAGGCACTCGAACAGATGGCCCGTGACCGCCTGATCGCCAGCGGGACGGAGGGTGGCGGCACCTTTACCATCACCAAGGCGAGCATCCTTCACGCACCGGGCGGCACGCTTCTGGGCGAGCTGGAAGCGCATATCGATCTCTCGGCACCCTCAGGCGGTCGCGCCGGCTATGCCCTCGCCCATATCACCCGTAGCCTCAATCCCGGTGACAAAGACCCCGAATCGCGCGCTGTGCTTTACGATCTGACGTCGCAGATGATGCAGGACATGAATGTCGAGCTTGAATTCCAGATCAAGAAATCGCTTCATGACTGGCTCGTCGACGCCAGTGGTGCCCCTCTGCAAGGTGCAATCCAGCAGCAGGATATCGGTCCGAATGCTGCTCTTTCTGCCCCCTCGGTCTCCTCTGCCAACGCTCCGAAGGCAACGGTTCAGCCCGTCTCTGCTCCGGCTGCAACCGGTAATGCTGCCCTGAGCGCCGCTCCCGTGGCTCCTGTCGCCAAACCGCAAGGCCCTGATGCCATCTTCCCGCTCGGCGACGATGACACGCCCGCAGCACCTGCCGTCAAATCACCGCAGCCCGGCGTTCTCTCCCTGCCGACCGGTCATTCGTGACGGGGATTCACCAACTGTCGTGACCAACCGGCCGTAGCCTGTCGAGCAAGACAGAAACCTGCTTGCATTTCCTCACGCAATCGCGAAGAAGGGGCTGATGCCCACATATTGGGTATCACCCATCGTTGTTCCGTCAGGAGAACAGGTTGAGCGCGCCTTCGTCTTCACGCCGACGCTTTGTCAAAAATGCGGCAGGCACCACCGCCTTCCTCCTTCTCGCCGGTCATGACTTCGCCGCCCGGGCGGCGGCCGCAGCCAGAATCGACGGCAAACCGGCTTTTTTTACGCCTGACGAAATGCGCTTTCTGAATGCGGCCTGCGATTGCATCTTCCCGCATGACGATCTCGGTCCAGGCGCGACTGCGCTGGGGGTCCCCAATTTTATCGACCGACAGATGAACACGCCCTATGGCCGGGGGGAGCTTTGGTATATGGCAGGCCCGTTTCAGGACGGACCCGCCAATCTTGGCTACCAGCTGCCTTTCGCGCCGCGCGATCTCTATCGTAAGGGTATTGCAGGCGCCAACCACTACGCCCGCACCGAGCGCGGCAAGGATTTTGCCGATCTTCACGCCGAAGAGCAGATCGAAATCCTGACAGCCTTCGAAGGTGGCGCCGTTCATTTTCAGGAACTCAACGCCCGGCTTTTTTTCGAGCAATTGCGCCGCAATACGCTCGAAGGGGCTTTTTCCGATCCGATCCATGGGGGTAATCGCAACATGGAAGGCTGGATTTTGCTCGCCTTCCCCGGTGCGCGCGCCGATTTCATGGATTGGGTCAATCAGGAAGGCGCAGCCTATCCATTCGGCCCCGTATCGATCAGCGGCCAGAAGGCCTGAGCGTCAATTATTCGAGTTCCAAACGCATGACATCAAAACGGACTGACGTAGTCATTATTGGCGCAGGCTGGGCAGGCGCAATTCTCGCCAAGGAAATGCGCGAAGCAGGGCGCAGTGTCGTCATGCTCGAACGCGGTCCGGAGCGTTCAACGGCAACAGAAGGCACCTATCCCGGCTCGATCGACGAATTGCGCGGCGCCATCAGGCACAGATTATTCCAGAACCCTGCCAAAACGACCGTCACGATCCGCAACACCGTCAACCAGACAGCGCTCCCTTATCGTCAGCTCGCAGCTTTTCTGCCGGGTGAGGGCGTCGGCGGTGCCGGGCTGCACTGGTCGGGCGTGCATTTTCGCGCTGCCCCCGATGATCTGCGTCTTCGCAGCCATGTCATCGACCGCTACGGCGCCAAATTCATTCCCGAAGGGATGAATTTGCAAGATTACGGCGTGACGTATGAGGAGCTGGAACCTTTTTTCGACAAAGCCGAAAAAGTGTTCGGTACTTCGGGTGAAGCCTACAAGATCAATGGCCAGATCGTCGGCAATGGCAATGTGTTCTCGCCATCACGCAGCGATAAATTCCCGCTCCCTGCCATGCAGGACGTCTATACAGCGAGCCTGTTCCGCAAGGCGGCGTCCGATGCCGGGTATCATCCCTACGCCCTGCCCGCAGCCAATGCGTCAATGCAATATACCAATACCTACGGCTTGCAGATGGGGCCGTGCAATTTCTGCGGTTATTGCAGCGGGTATGATTGCTACATGTATTCGAAGGCCTCGCCGAATATCAATATTCTTCCGGCGCTGCGCTACGATAACGACTTCACACTCATCACCGATGCCCATGTGCTGAAAGTGAATCTCGATAGCGACCGACGCAAGGCGACTGGCGTCACCTATCTCGACCAGCGAGAAAATCGTGAGAAGACCATCGAAGCCGATCTGGTCATTCTGGCAGCGTTCCAGTTTCACAATGTGCATCTGATGCTGCTTTCGGGCATCGGCAAACCCTACGACCCGATCAGCAATACCGGTGTCGTCGGGCGTAATTTCGTCTATCAGACCATCACCACCTCACGCGCCTGGCTGCCGGAAAACCAATTCACGAATCAATTTGTGGGCGCCGGCGGTGCGGGTGTCGCGATCGACGATTTCAACAGTGATAATTTCGATCACGGTCCTCTCGGCTTCGTGGGTGGCTCACCGATCTGGGTCAACCAGGCCGGTGTGAAACCGATTGCCGCAGCCATGAATGGTGGCGGCAAGTCAGCACCGCGCTGGGGTGCTGGTTACAAGGCGGGACTGGTCGATACCTATCGCCATTCGCTCGCCATGGATGCGCATGGCAGCAACATGGCCTATCGCGATGTCTATCTCGATCTCGATCCGACCTGGCGTGATAGCTACGGTCAACCCTTGCTGCGCATGACCTTCACCTGGAAGGAAAACGACATCCGCATGAACCAGTATGTCGTTGGCAAGATCGAGCCGATCATGAAGGCACTCGGCGCCAGACGCTATGAACTGGGCAGGCTTGAACACGGCGAAGCCTTTGACACACGCCGCTATCAGACGACCCATCTCGGCGGCGGCGCCGTCATGGGCACGAGCCCAACCGACAGCGCCCTCAACCGCTATCTGCAAAGCTGGGATGTCTCGAACGTGTTCGTCATCGGCTCGAACGCTTTCCCTCAGGGCATGGGCTATAATCCTACCGGCACGGTCGCTGCTCTGGCCTATTGGGCTGCGCATCATATCCGCACCACCTATCTGGCCCAGCCCGGCCCGCTGGTGGCGTTGTGATGCGCTCACGAAAAACCCGCTTCGCGCTGCTCGCCTTTTTCAGTCTTGCCGCCTCGACGCAGGTGAGGGCGCAGGAACACCCGCAACAAGCGCTTATCGAAAAAGGTCGCTATCTGGCAGCAGCAGCTGATTGCTCTGCCTGTCATACGCATGACGCCGCAGCGCCCTATGGCGGCGGTAACCCGTTCGGCCTGCCCATCGGCACGCTCTACGCTCCCAATATCACGCCCGACAAACAGCACGGCATCGGCAACTATACAGAAGCCGATTTCTCCAATGCGCTTCGGCGCGGTGTTGGCAGAAATGGCAAGCCGCTTTATCCGGCCATGCCCTTCCCCTCCTATGCGCGCATGACCGATGCCGATATCCATGCGCTCTGGGTCTATTTTCATGAGGGTGTTGCGCCTATAGCAAAATCGGCGCCTGCAAATGCCATACACTGGCCGCTCTCGATGCGTTGGCCCATGACCCTCTGGCGCTGGGCTTTTGCCCCGACGCCGAAAGCAGCTCTGACCAACGCCAATCGGAGTTTTCCTTCGGACGATATTGCTCGTGGGGCCTATCTGGTCGAAGGGCCGGGCCATTGCGGCGCTTGCCATACGCCACGCGCTCTGACGATGCAGGAAAAAGCACTTTCGAGCGATGGTGGCGACGTGTTCCTTTCTGGCGGTGCTGCCGTCGATGGCTGGACACCGGTCAATCTGAGACAGGATGACCGCACAGGCCTTGGCCGCTGGAGCGAAGACGATATCGTTGCCTTTCTTGCAACCGGGCGGAGCGATAAAGGCTCGGCCTTCGGTGGCATGAACGATGCTATCGCCCACGGCACACAACATCTCAGCACAGCCGATCTGCATGCCATCGCACGCTACCTCAAAACCTCTCTCCCGGCCCGGAAGAACGAAAAAGCCTGGCAGGCCGATCACTCCGTCGCAGATGCCCTGCGCAGGGGGCAGCTTCCAACAGCCGGTGCCAAAACCTATATCGACCGATGCGCAGCCTGCCATCGAACGGATGGACTCGGCTATGCCCCGGCTTTTCCGCCCCTGGCTGGCAACCCGACTCTCATGGACAAAGATCCCGGTTCCCTGATCCTGATCGTTCTGCGTGGTGCAACAGTCGCCCCGACAGAAAAAGCCCCATCCGCCCTGACCATGCCCGGCTTCGGACATATGCTCAACGACCAGGAAGTCGCCGATGTCGTAACATTCATACGCCAGAGCTGGGGTAATGCCGGCAGCGTTGTCACCGCAGCCGATGTGCACAGCTTCCGCGATCGCAACGCGGAATGGATCAACACGCCGCCACCCAAACCTTTCAACTGACTCTCACGCTTCCTCCGCGTTCAGTGAAGGAAGCGATATATTACCAGCCCTTGATAGCCGCGTCCCCCCGCTGCTGTCTGTCCGGCCACGCGGGTGGAATAAGCACCGCCCCCTCCTGCGCCATGACGCGTGGCATTGGCGCCAAGAAGATACCCGGCCTTGCCGCCACCGCCCCAGGGGCCATTGGCGCCATTACCGGCAAACACGACACTGCCATTCTGACCGTCGCTTCCGGCGCCGCCGGTCTGGTTCCAGAGAGTGCCTCCCCCTGTGCCGCCGCCATCGCCCCCCATGGCCGTTTGCGACGTCGCAAAATATCCCGGACCACCCCCGTCCGAGGTAAGAAACGGCGTTCCATTATAGGTTACAAAGCTCGGTCCGCCGCGCTGACCGGTAGATCCACCTGGTCCGACCGTGACCGAGAGCGCAGCATTTTTGGCAGGGTCAACCGCATAGATACCCCAGCAATCTCCACCGGCTCCGCCGCCACCGCCTGAAAAAGATCCGCTCTCAGGCGTCAGGGCGTTGCTCGACGCCCCACCGCCGCCGCCGCCGATCACCCGCAATTCAACCTGACGCGCCCAGCCCGGTATCGTCAGAATCTGACTGGCGAGACAGAGCGCCTGAGGTTGACTGATCTGCTGTGCAAAACTCATCGTCGCCAGCTCGGGAAGAGAAGGCAGAAAGACCGCGCTTTTCCGCGGAACAATGGCGCTCAACGTGTCGACACCGGCAGGGACACTCAAGACATAGAGGGGCACGACAATCGCCCCCGAGGCCGAGGGCGCGCTTGTGCCCGCCACAAAACCGATACGACCTGTACGACGGGTAGGCAGCGCCTTGCCCCGGTTATCCGGCCCCGCCATGGTCTGATCCGGCTTTTCCGCATTGTAAAACGGCAGCACGTCCAGCGTATCGTCCTGCACGCGACAGACCGCGTAAAGCGTAATATCGACCCCCGTCAACGGGACGGTCAGGGTCTGGTCCATGTCATTATAAAATAAGGCCTGCGTTACAGAATGATCGGCATCGAGCCCCGCCGAAATACCTCCGATACGCGCGGCATCGAGCGCATCCGGCGCCATGATTGTCCCACGCCCGATCGTGACCGACAGGTTGCTGTCAGAAACCTGACAGGCGAGACCCGCCGCCATGATCGTCTGGCCACCCAGCAGCATCTCCGCAAAACGCCCCAGCCCCTCTTTCGCATAGCGGCCAAGACGCAGCAGATCGGTATCGAACGGGACGGCTCCCGCATAAATGATCGGACGATCCATCACGCTTGCATCCTTACCCATGCGATCACACCCGACGCTTTCGCAGCCCTGATCGCCGCATGCAGGGCACGCCGTTCAACCGGCAGCTTCTGGTAGACCTCCAGAAAAAACTGCCCTCCCAGGCGAGAGCCGTAGCGGCTGCGTGAGGCACCATAGCCACCCGCATAGCGCCAGGCACCGCAGTCATGCACGTTACCCAGCTCGATTATCCGTGGCGCAGCCCCGGACAATCGACGCACGGCCTCCGACACGGCTGCCCGTGTATTGAGAGGCGCCACCAGCGAGCTCACCATGCGCCTGCGAAAATGCGTGTCCTTTTCGAGCGCAAGCCGGATCACACCTGACGGTCCGAAAAAATCCGCCGCCGCCATCTCCAGAAACGCCCCGTCGGTGGTGCCCAAACGTGTCTGCCTGCGCACAAAACTCATCAGGGTCCAGATCGACGCCAGAATAGCGCCAAACCCTGTGAGCAATGCCTGTAGCACCGGCGCATCTTCGGCCTCGTCCCCACGATAAGCCGGAAACCAGCCAGACGGCAGAACGAGCCGCAGGCGTCTGGCGAAGTCCCGCGCAGTACCCGGCGCAATGCCGGTATCATAAAGTATCTTGCGATCCGTCGCCTGCAAGCTCGAGACATCGCGATCTCTCAGAACGGCCATCAGCCACCAACCTGTTCAGCTGTGAAAAGCGGCACGCGATAATCCTTGCCATTGACATTGAGATGCAGAAAACCACCTTCCGCCTCTAGCGGTACGGCGCCTCCGGGGCTTGCCACGGGTGACGACATCTGGATTTCTCCCCCCTCTGCAGGGTAGAGGCCGAGATTGGGTGAGCCATTTTCACCCTTCTGCACGTAGAGGCCAGCCGCAGCGAGCCCGCTCCCGGCCTGAATGTTCAGCGTGTTAGTTGGCGCCGTGTTGGGTGAGATGGAAAACAGCAAATTACCGGTCATATTCGTGACCAGAAGCCCGTCATCGGCAAATTGTATGCGCTGCCCTTTGGCCGTCTGCGAAACGGTCGAAAAAAGCATGGCACCGGCATCAAGGCCCTGCACATGCTCGCGCGTTTCAGGCGTTCGCCACTCTATGCCCTGACTGCGCGCCATCGAAATTGCCGTCGCGTAGCCGCCATCATCGCCATTCGTCCCTGCCAGGGCCGTATTGCCGAACAGGATGCCTGTTTTCCATGAAGCAGGATTACTGACGAAAACAATTCCCGCCTCGCAATCTGCCGTCCCCTCGGTCTGCCCGCCCCCGGCACCGATCTGGATGGCATAAGTGCCGCCACCGCAATTCGGATGATAGGGTGTGGACATACCATAGGCAGGGCCACCCAGATTGACCGCCTCCAGCTCCATGGCAAAACTGGGCTGATAATTGACACCGGGCATACGCCAGACCTCACCATAATAGGCATAGGCCGTAGCCTGGGTCGGGTTGGTCGTGTCATCAGCAACGCCCCATGACGCAATACCGATCGTGCTTGGTACATGGCCCAGCTTGTCGCGCCATTTCATCGCATCCGAAGTACGCGACCCGGCCACAAAGGCACTGTTGCCGAAACGCGAGAGAGAGGCCGCCTGGGCATTTTCGAGCGCCCAGGGGCCGATCGAGGTCGTCGCCATGAGAGACGACAACCAGTCCTGACGCTCGACATCGCGTGTATTGAGAGCGGGATAATCCGAGGCCGCACCGATGAAAAAACGATCGCCATAGCGACTGACTTTCGCCCCTTCCTCCGCAAAGAATTCGCCGCTGGGCGGAGAATCCGCAGGCGCTCCGGCAATCTGGCTCGCCGTCGCATTGAGGGTCTCCACACCATCTGGCGTCGCGATGACAAGAACTTCCGGTCCTGCGACAGAAGGAATACGAAAGTAATTATTGAATTTCGGCATTACCCCTCCTGAACGATCTGAACGGAGATCGTGCCTGGAAAAAGCGACTGGCTGGTTTGAGCGGGGATATCGTTCTGACTGCCATTGAGCCGAATATCCGTCACCGACAGCACCGACACCCCGGCTCCGACGTAAGCGACATAGGAAAGGCGACTGAACGGATAACTCGCCCCGATCTGTGCCGCAGCGATATCGGCGCCGAGCGCTCTGACGAGCGCCGTCCAGGCCTCTTCCGCATCGGCACCCGGAGCAATCCGCACCGCCATCGAAACGCTCACCGTGAGGATCACCGGGCGTTGCACAGCAAACCCGACGCCCAGCGCCTTCGTCGCCTCGACGCTCGCATAGACTTTCTGAAGCACCTGCTCCGGCACTTCATCACTGCCATCATCGATTACGACCGTGAAATAACCAGCGCGGGCTACCCCATCGGAGGCCTGACCGTCGAAAACGGCATAGCTCAGGTTATTCTGTGTCTCCGCCACGGCGCTCTCGACTGCCGCGCGAGAGGCACTTGCCTTTGAAGCCAGCCAGAGCGGAAAGCGCTTGCGCAGCTGCGCATCGGTCTCCTGATCCGATCCATTGGCAAAAGCCCTGAGATTGGTCACGATATCTATGCCCGCGACCGACGTACCCATCAGGGAAATCGCACCTACGGCAACATTACCCTGAATACCTTCCACCAGCGCCTCGACAGGCAGCGTCAATGACGCCACCCCTGGGGGGCGTACGTACCCCGCCGTCTTGGCAGACCAGCGCTCATGCGTCGCATCGGTCACGACTTGATAGGTAATAGCTGAGGCCGTACGCACGGTCACACCCGGTCGCACTACGGCGGAGATATCGTCGTAGGAAAAACAGGTCATGGTGACCGAGCCCAGGGCCTTGACGCCCGGCAGTCTGGTCATGCCGAAATCGCCGACGAAACTGTCGCAATCCGCACCGACCGATGTGGCAAGCCGTGTACGACACAGGATCTGAAGCAGCATATACTGCAGCCACAAACCCAGCGCGGCGACGCTTTCTATCAGGGCCCGCCCCGGCGTACCGATATCGAGCCTGAGCTTTTGCGCACATTGCGCCTGCGCGGTGACTACGGCGCTCTGGACGAGTGACGAAAAGGAACGCAAAGAAAACGACATGAGCCTTCCGATGCCTCTCCGGCAAGAGCCGAGCGAGGCTCAGATCGTGCCGCTCTGATTAAATGTGAATATCTGCCCGCTCTCTTCACCTTGCTCGGTATAGGTAATCGAACAGCGATAGGTGCTCACAGCCAGAGGCGTCAGTGTCACGATCACCGGCTGATCGTGGTCGATCGACGCCTCCAGAGCGAGTTGCGCGGTGATCAGCCCCTGTGTTTCGACCTCCCGGATCGGCGTGCCCACGCGCGCAGGCAATCCGGCGCCATACTCGCTGTGCCAGAGATAGGCCTTCGGATTGGTGCAAAGACGCCGCAGAATATTCTGCCGCGTTGCCAGGGCTCCATCGACGGAACGCAAAGCGCCCTCTTCGTCGAGCTGAAGATCCTCGCCAAAATAATGATACAGATCCGTCATCCCACCGCCTTTCCGGTCATACCGTTGGCATAGGGATGTACGTGGCTGCCCAGACTGTTCATGTCGGTACGGACATCGCCCCCCGAGACGGCAATACTGCCCCCTTTCACCTCGATACCGGCACCGGAAATAGCCAGGCCCCTAGAGTCGAGAGTCATTCTGACAGTCCCCGCCATGAGCACGATCGCCGATCCGCTGAGCGCGCAACGCATCTCACCTGCGCCGAAAAATACGCCATCCCGCCCCAGATGCAGCCACCCGGCCTGATCGCTCTTACCGCTCGATTTTCCCGAAGGTGCGCCGCACCCGGCTCTGACAAGCAATTCGCCAGGCTGCGCAACCTTGCCAGTCTGCGGCGACAAGGCGGGCCCGGCAACGACATCGAACATGACGGAAATAATCACGTAATTCTCGCCATCGCCTTCCACAGGCATCAGCAACACATGCGCGCCCGGCGCACTGGGGCAGGAAAGACGCAGATCGCCCACCTGCGTGACTGCCGCATCCGGCAACCACCCTGTCTCAACATTATCAGGCTGCAAGCGCACCTTGACGGCATGATTGGCAGGATCGACCGCGGAAACGATGCCATGTATGGCATGGGCCGTGCGCGTCTGATGGGCTGCGGCCCAAAAAGAGCCATCCATGAGTCTGCTCCCTCAAAAAATGCGATCCCGCAGAGTCACATCCTGCCGATAGCCATGAGCGGGGTCGAAGAAATGCGTGACAGAGTCGATGGATAAGGTCCTGGCCTCATCAAAAAGCCCCTCATCGAGAGTCATGAAATGGCGGGGCGCCAGGCCCGTCACCGCAGGCAGAGAAAGACGGGCTTCAATCGCGTGCGACACGATCCGCCGATATTTTCCCTTCGCCAGACGCCTGATATCGTCCATGCGCTGGCCCGGCACCCTGAAAGTGTAGAGCGCAGCCCTGGTATCCGGCATAAGGCTCGCAAAATTCCGGCCGTCGAAAAAAACCTCGCTTCGAGCCCTTTGCCGCGAATCCCATGACTGCACACCGACAACGACGTTTTGCGCGAGACCGAGATCGTGCCTGAAAGCCTGAACGCTCACACCATCGGGCGAAAATAGTCGTATGCCGCCCTCACCCACAGCGTAAGGCGCGTGGATATGGATCGTTTTTCCAGCCGCATGACACTCGTATCCGTGATCGCGCGACAGGGAGAACGCTATATCGAATGCAGTTTGGTACCGATGCTGCGTAATGGCAGAGAGTCGCCTGTGTTCCAGTTGCCAGAACTGCCCGCAATATGCTGCAGCCTCAGTCTGAGCCGAACCGATATCCGTCTGAAAAGTCAGTCCTGCATGCTGAACCGCGTTCTGCACAAGTTCGAGCGCAGTCTGATTGCTCCAGGATGCAGCAAGACGCGTATCGAGCAAAAAGGCCATATAATCACGGCACTCCAGCACGAAAAGCGACTTGCCGCTTCCCTTGCTGAGCGCATCGAGCACACCATGAAAAACGGTCGTCCACTCATCGCCGCCCTGCGCGACCTGAAGCATCACATCCGGCCGGTCAAAGCCTGAGCGATTATCCACAAGGCTCCGCAACACAGCCCTGTCCTCGGCAACGACTCTGATAAGGGCTGTGTCGCAGCGTTCATAGCGCGTGCATTCCAGGCGAAAGCCCCCCACATGCAGGCCTTCCTGTACAGAACCATCGACCAGAAGCCGGGTTTTCCAGTTGCGCATCAGCTCTGTCATGAGGGCGGCAAGCCTTCGCCCCCATAGGCGAGGCACTCGTCAGGCAAAACGATCTGCACTGGCACGTCGAAGCCAGTAAGGTCGGGGTCGGATAACCCGTTTTTTTCCGCAATACGCCACCACTGCATGGCGTCGTTGAAATAGCGCATGGCGAGATGAAAGAGCGAAACGTCGTCTGACGTCACCTGTATCTTCATTCTCATTCCCCTCGAAACAGGTCGGTCCAACATCGCGCCACGCTTGAAACGGCACCTCAGGGCGCCTCACGTCACAAGCCCATCAGGCTCTGCGCGCGACTGACATAACTTCCGACATCGACACTCATGGTCGCTGCACCAGCGTTTTGCGAAACAAGAATCAGATCGTCGGCGTTCGAGACCTGTGCCTTATCGAGCGCCTGACCGGACTCGTTCCTGACTTGCAACAGACTGGTTCCCGCGAGGGAGAGGTTCGATCCGACCGCAGCGAGGGCTGTAGGTATACGAGTCACAGTCGTGGCACTCTGCCAGAGAGAACTCGCCTTTCCCAGCGCATCCTGCGCGCGGGCTACTGCGCCTCCCGCACCCAGAATTTGTGCTACCGGCATGAGCTGACTCACGACAGACGACATCATATTTGTGCCGATCCACCCTGAATCGGTCATCTGCCCGAGCACAGTCGAAAGAACGCTCAGGCCGGAAGCCATATCCAGACTGACTGTTTCCGACGACCCCAGCACCATCACAGGGGGGCTGACTTCCCGCTCCAGAACCAGACGATAGGGGCAGATCGTCCCGCGCGCCCGATAAGACCAGGAAAACTCGGCAATCCAGACCCGTGCTGACAGGTCGGCGACCGAAAAAGCCAGAACCTGAGCGGCTTCGCGCATCGCCTCCAGACGACGCGCCCTGCTCGTCGCCATCGGCCCGATGAAGCGCCCGGTCAAAATCAGACGTGCCGGGTCGTTTCCTACCGAATCGATCACACGTCCGCCTCCGAGAAGGCGGTGGATGATCAGGATCTGACGACCACCGATAATCAACTCGTCCGGCACTTCGGGCCCGCTCAAAACGAGACTTCCCAGAGTCACCGGGGCCGCCCGATCAAGTTGACCAATGGCGCCAAGCGCATTCTCGACCTGCAGAAGCGATATACCCATTTTTTCTTCTCTTACATGAAGCCGAAACTCATATTCGGGTATTGGGGCACGGCAATCTCATCGACCATGGCGGTTCGTGTGCGCAGGCTGTTCATGCGAAAATTTTCGTCAGACAGGTCAGATACTTTCCCCTGCTCGCGGGGCATTCCCATGATGTCACCAAAATGCTCTGTCCGATCGACCGCATCGCGCTCCGCCTGCGTCGCCCCCAACTGTCTGGCGAGCGCATGGTCTCGCCGTATGGCCTCGAGAAAATCTGGAACGACCGAGATCACTCCATGCCGTCCGGCATCCTGCCGAAGGGAACGCATACGCGCGACACGCCCCAGAATACTGGGCGGCTCAGCGACCATCCCGTCAGTCTGAGCAAAGCTGTTTTTTGGCTTTCGCTCATTGATGGGCGCTTGTCTCGTTGAAAAGAACCGATGGCCCGGTATCTCCGGTAGAGAGACGGAGCCCGGCTTACTGGAAAATACAGTCCTTTTCCGCTCCTCACCCCAGCCCTGCTGATGAGCACCTTGCAGCATGGGCAAGTCGGAATTTACCGCGCCTACCGGAAGCGCTTTGAGAAAATACTCTCCACGCGGCCCCTCGGCGACGGGCAGAAACCGCTGTCGTGAAAAACCAGAAGCAGGACGCAGCGGGATGGTTGAGCTCAAACCTGCTCTTCGCAGTTTTCCATCGCGAACATCCGATGTTACCGGAGAAAGCGAGCGCGAAGTATGGTTTCCAAGCCCCCTTCCGCGCCCCACGAAAACCGATATTTGGGAGTTAGCTTTAACAGGCACGCCCGAGGCAGCACTGACCTCACGCCTCCCAAACGAGAACTGTCCGCGTTTCCCGGAATTGGAAAAGACAGGCCAGGATCCATCCAGGAGGCGTCTCCATACACGCTCGGTTTGCACACTCGGCACCGCCGCACGAGCGCTCAGATTTTTTCTGGTGCGTGCCGGAGGAACGATCGAGCCAGAAGGCACATTCAACGGTAATTTGAGCGCAAAACGCGGCAAGAGAACGCGTATCCCCCGCAAGGATATCGATTTTCCAATCATAATTCTTTTCATCCGGGCCTATTCCTGCCGATAGCGGCATTGCTCCCAGTCGAACGAAAAACCATCGTGCTCGGCCAGGATGACACAAGCCGCCATACGCCTTGCTCGCGACCAGTCCATGACAACAGACCAAGGCACCCCGTTTCGAAGAAGATAAAGTGTTTCTCTGAAAACAGGGTGCCTGGTCAGTTTTTTGCCGTGTCCAGCGCCGCGCTCTCCTTGAGGTCGTCAGCGAAAAACAAAGGCTGAAGCACCATGATACCGTCATTGCCGATGCGCCGGGCCAGATCGCGTATGTCGTCTTTCGTGACAGGCATCTGCACGGGAACGCCATTCACAGCTCTGACCGAACACACCATCTGTGCATAAGAAAGCCAGGTCGACGCCGCAGCACCCGAAGCTGCAGTTCCGCCGGCCTCGATCAGATCGAGCATGTCCCCCGGGTCAAGTTCGCGGAGCGAGAGCGTGCGCCCCGGGGCAATTTCGAGTTCCTCAGGCAAATTCATCATGAAATCTTGCTCCGCAACGAGGCATAGAACTGGACGTGCTGGTGAATCATGCCCTCTGCCTGCCAGCGATCCGTCTTCAGCGAGAGCGATACCGCGCTATATTCCCAGGTCGTCGTCATGCCGTCGGGTTCGCGGATATACTGGTACAATGTCCCGCTGCCGATACTCCCGGCATTCCAGAACGCCGCCTCGATTGCCGCCACCAGACTGTCAAGATTCGCATTGGCACGCGCGATGGTGAAAACGCCGCGCCACCCGCTGGGTGTGTTGAACTCGACCGGCAGACCGTTGAGTGGCGTCGCACGCTGGATAATCGTGTGCTGCTCGGACTGAAATCCGGTCACATCGCGCAGGTCGATCCGCGATCCGTTCCAGAGCAGCGTTATCCGGCAGTCCCGACCGATACTGTAAGGATTCACCATAAATCAGACACTCCCGCTGGCAGTGCTGACGCTTACAGAGGCGCCCCCCTGCAAATTGATGATGAATTTCTCATTGATCCCCTGATACTGCACCTGCACGTCAGCCTGCACATACCCCGTCGCTACACGCTCGCTCGGATTATTGCTGCTGTCGCACAGAACAGCATAAGGCAGGCGGCCACCGGTCACGCCGAGAACGCCCTGAGACAACAGGCTTGAGAGAAAGCCCAGTATCGAGGCCCGGATATTGCCGAAAAGACTGTCATTAATCACGCTGCCGACATACTGGCCCATCGTGCCCTCAAGAGACCGCGCGAGATAATTGGTCAGACGCGTATAGGCATCGCTCTGCACCGTCGCATTCTGCGAGGTATTATGCCCGGCACGGATCGCCCAGTACTGCCCCCCCGGCGAGGGATTACAGATCACATCAATGCCATTTTCGATCAAGGCTCCAAGTTCGGCCATGGAATAGCCGAAGCGGGTGGCTTCGAGACCGTTCTTCTGGCTTCCGACGATACCCGTCAGAGGCTTGTTCAGTCCTGATTGCTCAGGTGAAAGCGCAGCCAACTTTCCGGCGGCAAAAAGCGCGGGGCTGACCAGTTGCAAGCCAAGCGTATCATCATTCCACCATAGCCAGTCGCCATGCATGTATTTCAGCGCATGCGACCACAGGCCCAAAGCCGTCTTGCTCTGTATGGCCTGAGCCAGCGTTTCGCCTTTCGGCCCGGCCGCGATCATGTAGATGCCTTCGTCGCGGCCGAAAGCCAGCATCGGCACCATCGTCGCCGTGTCTCCTACGCCTGCGAGCGTTGCCACACTGCAACCCTGGCTGGTCAGGGCATAAAGTCCGGTCCGGGCTTCTGCGATGCCTATGAAACGCCCCGGCGAAGGCTCTCCTCCATCGCCCCCCCCGGCGAGACGGACGGACCCAGTTTCCGTAATGGCGGCATCGCCCGCAATCTCGAGCAGAACAAGTGCCTGGGTATCCGCTGACAGAGCCTGGGCGAGCGCTGTCCAGTCCGCTCCGGTATAGGCCGTAGCGCCCAGCTCTTCGTGAGAAACACTCAGAACGAACTGCCCATCACGGTAATTCTGGCGCGTCACGCTCACGACGATGGCATTGCCGGCACTACCAGTATAGCGCGCCCTTATCTGGGCGGATCCAAGACTGGCCTGCGCCGCCTTGTCCGCTCCATCGGTCACCCTCACCAGACAGAGCTGGCTCGCCCCCTGATGCACCGCGACATCGACCGCCACATTGAGATTGGACGCCCAGCCGCGCTTGCCGGCAAAAACCTCCCGACACTGCCCGACACTGCCGACAAGGCTCGGCACATCGACTGGCCCCCATGAGGCCGTACCGATTACTCCAAGCAGACTGGAGGAAACGCCTGATATCAGCAGAGTCTCGGGCTGGGCGATCTGGATATACAGATCGGGCACCGGCAAAGCGGCCGTATTCAGGGCGCCACTCTGTATGAGTTGTGGCATGGATGATCCTTCTTTTCTGGAAGTGACCTAAACAGATTGAGGCATTAGCCGGATTGTCCCATCGCAATCCGTGTCCCACATGCGATAGGCGGGTGGCATTTCCTGCGCTGCAGCCAGAGCGTCGAGCGCCTCTACCGGTATCCCGGCACGCAGTTGATCGGGCGCGGTGTCGAAAGGAAAAGAGGCGCCATTCAGATGAATCCAGCCCCCACCGGCCACCATCTGAGGCGACCAGACGGAATCATATCTGTCGAAAATAACCCGCACGCGAACATCACGGCGAAACAGAGACTGAGTCTGCATCGCATCCTGATCGTCTTCACCTTCGAAAAAGACCTGCGCCTGTCGTCCATCTGGCAGAGCAAGCCAGTCACGCGGCAAAAGACGCGACACCAGCAAATCGCCAAGCATCAGTCGCATTTCGCACGCAGTAGTCCAGAGAGAGACCCTGAAAATCTGGCTTTGCCGTCTGACCAGACAGCTGGAACGACCATAGCCTCCAACGACAGCGCTCAGACTTCCACCGGAGACGTTAAGCCTGTCTTCAGTGACTACGGCACCTTCGAGTTGCGAGGCCAGGCTCTGCGCCACCTGCCCGCCTGTCTCCTGCGAGTCCGCAACGTGCCTCGCCACATGGCGCTCGCCATGCGGCGTCGTCCAGATCAAGGCGACAATACCGGGGGCAGCCCTGCGCGAGGGCAGCTTGCACTGCGCTGTTCTGTCCCTGATCTCGACTGACAGAGTAGGAGGAATACGCAGGGTCTCCACCCACTCCTGCCCCAGAGGGGTCGAAAGCGCCTCATACCCCCCCGGCAACGCCGCGACCGTCACATAGCTCACCGCTTCACGCAGAGAGGGCGAGGCGAACAGATCGGAAGGCATAAGTGGACCGGCCCGAAAGATCACTTTCTGTGAGCACCGGAACAGCGACGGTGCTGCGACATCGGCAAAACGGCTGGCACAGCAGAGGGCCAGCCCACGCGCCACATGAGAAAGATCCGTCATAATCAGACCTGCTGCAATGACAGGATGGCACGGGTTCCATTCTGCGACAGCTCGACCGAATCAACAGTATAACGCATGCCCAACTCGTCGATGATCTGCATATAGGGCACCAGACAAAAATCAGGCAGAGCAGGCAGGGAGAGCATATAACTCCCCGCGCGCATCGCGCCCGGCATGCCACTGTGACTGCCCTCTCCCTTCCCCGTCAGCACCACACTCGCAGGACATTGATCGACATGAAGCTGCGTCACACCACGCATTCCGAAAATCGAAATGCGTCTGTTGCAGGCGACACAAAGCGGCGGGCGGAAAGCCTCTATTTCGGTAACGAAATAGAGGCACTCTCCCTGCCGCAGAATATCCCCGATGCGCAGCGACGGGGCGTCGCTCAACACATAAACCATCGGCCGCGCCCACATACGGGGCTTACGCATCTGGAAACCTGCATCGGCATCGAAACAGAGAAAAGGACTGCCCATAAGGGCTGCCAGAGGCTTCAAAGGGTCGAGAATACGATAATGTCGGCCGATCATCCCAAGGCGGCGTGCCGCTCTGGCAAAGCCCGCCTCCACACGCTCCTGCATGGCACGCATCGCCTGCTCTCCCGCTCTTCATTCAAATGACGATAGAGGCGCAATCCTGCAGATCCGGCCCGGGCAAGACGCCCAGAAAGCCGCACACGCGACGACGCCACCAGTCGAAAAGACGCACGCGCTCGGACAGCTCACGCGTATTACGTGTCCAGACAGAGACAGCCTCGGTATCCAGGTTTTCCGAGGCGGACAGAACAGCGCGCTCCATCTGGAGCAGGGTCGCGAGAAAATAACGCAGCCTTTTCCGCTCAGGCCCGGCAAGCGTATTCAAGCGCCATTCGAGTGTTCCCGCATCTTGGAAAAACCGCCACGAACTCTCACCACTTGCCACGTCGCCAAGGGCCGCATAGCCGCAAAAACGCCTGATCTCGGTTTTTTCGTCCTCTGTCAGCGCCCCACCCGTCATGCCCCCGTCAGAGACCTGGCCACAAAAAGCAGAATCGACTTCGTTCACAGACCGAAACCGGCTGCATCCGTCCCGAGGCTTTCGACCACAACGCCCCGCTTAAGATAGGCGTTGGTCGCCGTCGGAATAATCGACACATCGGCCGTCACATCCGTTGGCAAGGCAAACCCGCCAATCCAGTACCATGACTGCGCAATGATCTGCTTCAACCGGTCGAGGGGCTCACGCGTGACCATGGCCACGCCATCGACCATTTCGATCAGAGCCCTTTCGGCATCGGGGATATCCGTGTGACCGACACAGGCGCAGTCTCCCTCGACCAGTGCCCCCTGTCCCAGAAGCAGCGCACGATGGATCGGACCACCGCCGAGCGAGGCCTGCTGAGGGGCTTCCGTCGTCGGCACGAACCGTACGCCAAGCAGCTCGATGATCTGACCCGAGCGATATTCCTCCGAGCCATAGGCACCGCGATAGAGATATTTGAAATCTGCATCGCGAAACAGGGACAGAAGCTGGAGGTCATCGAGATAGCAGTTATATGCGCCATTGATCATCGGCACATTATTGCGACGTAACGACGCCACACCCGCCAAAATATGCTGAATGCCGAGCGTGTCGCCATCCGCGATGCGCAGATCAGCCGTGCTCCGCTTACCATTGGGGCGCAAAACAAGTGGTGCCGTCGAGGCGACAACCGCATTACCCGTCGTCGCATCCGCGACAGAAACACCAGTAGAAAGCTGCAACTGTCCCGAAACACCCCCAGGCGCGGTCGAGACATTGCTTTGATCGGCTGTCGCCGCAAGAAGCGTATAGACCCCACTTCCGATCGTCACGGTCATACCCGAACTGGCATTGACCGGTCTTACGAGACCCGAAGCGATCACGAACTGGAAACCACGAATATCGTCGACGGCGATCGCACTGGTCTTCGACGTCGCCGTTGCCGTCACACGGGTATTGCCGCCCAGATAACCGCCGACACCACCAGGAACACCGCCAAACAACGCGTTACGCGCCAGCCGGTCGAGAGACTGCATGGCCTGCATGCCATTGGTCTGCGCATTCGCCAGAAACTGGGAGGCGATACCCACACCGGTGGTGACCATATTGAGATCGATCGTATCGCCATACTGGTTGATGCTGAGCGTGTATTGCTCGACCGACCAGCCGCTCGGCGACAGGCCATTATCGAAATTCGTGTTGCCCGAAGGCAGAAGCGGCTCGGTAACGGGCGCCTTGAGACTCTTGCGTGTCTTGGTCAGCGTTTCACCGATCGCATTGGGAAAAACCTCGCGATCGGCAACGGCGCGAAAACCGAGGCGCGCATTCAGCCCAGTTTCAAATTCACGCGCCAGAAACCCCTGCTGAATGGCCGCGCGCAATTGCTCGGGAAAATTCTCGATACCCATTCTTCCACCCCTGACCCATAATTCTCAGATAATTCCAGCAAGAAACTGGCGTTTGCGTGCGACGTAATCCGCCTTAGTCAGAGCGCGCGCATCCTGCATCTGCTCGGCAGCCGGTCTCGGCACGACGCTCTCCCGCCCCACAGAAGCGACCGTGCTGCGCGGATCCTGAAACAGAAAACCGCGTGCCCGGCGCGCCTGCGCCATGGCTTCTTCCACACCCGATATTTCTCCCTGTTCCGACCATCCGATCCCGGAGCGGTCCATCAATGCCATCACGGCATCGGGGTCGTGAGCGCCAAGGCGCACCGCCTCGGCGCGCAACGCATTCGTCAGCACGGTCTCGCGTGCGGCCTGTGTTACCCGGACCATTTCCTCCTGATGCGCCTGAACAAGGGAATCCCGTTCAGCAGCAAGTTCAGCAAGAGAACGGCGAAGCGCGTCGATGTCATCTGACATATCCATTTCCCCTTGAAGGGTTCTTGTCAGGCCGCCTGCGCAGCCATGATTTTCGTCCATTCCGCGGCGGGGTCTGCAATTCCAGCAGCGCAGGCATAGAGCCGCGCTGCCGTCTCCTGGCTCAGCAGACCGGCGCTCACAGCTTCTTTAAGCCCCTGCGCCATAGGCAAAAGTTCGGCTTCATCGGCGGTAAACCAGGCAGGCCAGTGCAGAGAAAGACCGGCAGGATCCAGATCCCTGCGGATCTCCCCCCCGATCGACAGACCGGCAGGCACTATTGCGGAGAGGCGGCACAGCATCCTGTAGAGCGGTAAAAGGCCGCCATCGCCATAAGTCCCGCGCAGTCGGTCTGCCATCCAGATCAGGGGCTGACACATCAGTTCCATGGCCCGCGCGGACTGGGGCGAGCCCAGCCGATCGCCATGGGTCCGATTGCCATGAAGCTGCTCAAGCACGAGCTGACGCAACTCCCGATAATGAGCCAGAACGGCCCCTGCCGCCGCACCATTGATTTCAAGCAGCTTTGCATCGCCCTCGGGTGGCAAGGTCAGGGCCGAGGCTGCGCCCCCCTGCCGTGCCACACCGTCCAGAATATCGGGCGTTTTCAGAACGAGTGTCGGATCGGACCCATATTTCAGACCTCGCCCAGCCTGCGAAAGCAGATAATCGGCTTCGATAACGGTATCGATGGCTTTTTCGAAACTGCACTCTCCATCCGGCTCTGCGCCCGATGCAGCGCCGAGGTTACGGATCCAAACCACAGGCACGAAACCGAAATCATGCGCTCTCGATCGTTCCTCATCGAGAATGGAACTGCCCTCTTCCTCTACCGGCAGGGGCGCGAACACCTCCAGCGCCGTGCGCGTCCAGCGCCGCTGCCACCAGAAACGAGAGGACCGGGAATCAGGCGCCATGGCATAACCGCTCGCTTCAAGTTCGGCACCCGTGACCATGAAGCGTTCGGTCACCCCCAAAAGCACGCCACATGAATCCCATTCCGGGATCAGATACGCGGTTTCCAAGAACGATAATCGGGGCCGGTGGTCCAGTATTTCGACCCAGATCGCAACCGATCCCACAGAACCGCGAGTCGCGACTTGCATCATGAAAGCGGGCAGGCCCGTCTCAAGAGCAAAGGCGTTCATCGCCTCCGATGTCGGCGCGTGCGACGCAACAGCCAATGGCCAATGCGTATTGCCGAATAAAAGCGAAACCACTTCATCGACGACGGTACGGCACAAATTGGTCCGCACGGAAGGGCGTCTTTGCGAAAGCGGAATATACTCCCCCGCAGCGCTACGCTCGCTCGCAAAAGGATAAGGCAGAGCGTCATATTGCGCCCCTTCGAGTACCTTCTGCAGCGCCAGCAATCGCCTCGTACGCGCAGACGCTCCGGGTGGGGTGGCATAACACCTTTGCAACGCCAACCAATCCATGAAAACTCCTTCACCGTGAAAGGCTAAACCATCCCTGGTCCTGCCAGCGGCCTCGTGCCGGCTGCGGCTCGATCATCAATTCGGTCAGTGCCCAGATCAGAGCATCTGCTCTGTCAGGAGATGCCGCACCGCCAAATCCCCGAATGGAAAACAGGCAAAGCTGCGTTTCGAGCTCAGGAAATCGTCCGTGATGCACCACACGCCCCTGTTCGTAGAGCGCTGCGATCGGTTCGGCACGCGCGACCTTCCCGCGCGAGGCCGTCACCATTTTCAACGAAGCCGTCGGGTCGATGCTCCGCAATGTGGCCTCCACCAGAGCGCCTCCAAAATTACGCTCGGCGATCACCCGGTCCGCCTGCCAGAACGCAACGCTCTGCATGACGCAACGGGCCCAGGCCATCGGCGTGTCGCGCAAGGAGCAGTCCTCCAGAACATGCCCGACTCCGTCACGATCCACGCCCGCCACGACAATACCGATTTCGTCGGCCTTCAGGTCGGACGGACCGGATGCCCCCGACGGATCGACTGCCACAACGATGCGACGCATCTGACCGATCAGCGCCTCGCGATCGTGCTCTACACTTGCGTTGCGTCTCTTGAACATATCCACGCGCCAGAGCGCGTCCTCGATCACCGTCTGATATTCACCGAGCAAAAATCGCCTGCGCTCACGCTCCGGCAGAGTTTCGAGCTGCTGAAGATAGGCTTCGCTCAGATTGGCGCGGTTCTGATCCGGATTCATCACCATCGAGGCATAGAGCGTCGGGTCGGCATGAGTCAGACCCGATCGCGGCTCAACGCCACTTTCGAAAAGCGCATAAAGCCAGTGATCGGTCGTCGGCGGATTGGCGTCGATATATTCGCGAACGGTCAGAGCGCAACGCTGCGCAAGCCGCGTCAGCAGCATATTGCGCGCGCCATAACTGATCTGACTCGCCTCGTTCAGATAGATGGTTGCGAATTCGAGCCCGAGAATTTTTTCGGTGCGTGCCGAATCATCCAGCCCACCGAAAAGGATCGATGACCCATTCGCAAAGACAACGCGATTGCTCTGGCCGTCCCATTTATAGCGTATATGCGCAAAGCAGCATCGCATCACCTTCGGAAACGTATCCTGGATAATGCTCGCCCGCAGGGCAATTTGACGATGCCGAAACACGCCATGACGCGATTGGGGCACACGCAAGGCCCTGATCACCAGCGCCCTGATCAGAATGAATGTCTTGCCTGATCGCGAGCCACCTCGCAGAAAGATATGACGCGCCTCGCCACCGAGCAGACGGTTGGCCTGCTCCTGCACAGGCGTCAGGGCAAATACCGCCCTAGAGTGCTTCATCGCCCTCGGTCAGGGAGAGCTCTGCCTCACTTTCCTCGACACTGCCACGCCCATCGCGAAAACTGGCCGGACGATGAGCCCGCAACAACATGCGCAAAAGACCGTCGCTATACCGCTTTCGCGTCACCGGCTTACCATCGGGATCGCAAATCAGACGGCCACCGTAAAGCAGAGGCTCCTCATATCCCTCAATCGCCCTGCGACGGGCCTCGGCTTCGAGTAGATCGGTCGCCTCCTCGAGGGCCAGTTTCCAGTGCTCACTGAATATCTCATCACCGCGCCGCCAGTTATAAGCCGTTTTGCGATCGATTCCGGCGGCACGCGCAGCCTCCGACACATTTCCCGATTTCTTGAGGTGATCGAGAAAATTCGTCTTGAGAGCATCGCCCTGAGGACGGTCTCGTTTTCCGAGCCTTTGTTCCATCTTGGCTCCAATTTGTTATCGTGGAGACGTCAGCGGTCCCTGAGATTTTATTCTTGCCGTGCGGATTGTTTCATATCCGTTTCTTCTGAGGCCAAAGCTGTCGTTCTGGTTTATTTCCTGAATCATTTTTTGCTTGGCTAGGGCCAGCAATGAAGGCCGCACAGTTCCGATCCGGGTAAGGCTTCCCAGCCTTTTTCGACAGGGAATTGCGCGCAAGCGCATATCGGGAACTGTTAAATGCGCGTCGGCCAGATCGACCCAGCGTAAATCGAGATCAGCTCTATGCCTCAGCTCCGAGGCGCCTACGAAAGGACATAAAATAGCATCGCCGCGCATGATGCTCACAACGAGAAGAAAGCTTCTCCGGCACGAAGCCACGTCTCCGACAAAAATGTCGGTCACGTTGGTAATCCGTATTTATTTTAGTATATTAAATCTATACTATATTTTTATTTCTTATGCAAGTTTTTATTATTATAAAACTCACTCAACCTCTCCAACGCCAGCGCGCATTGGGCTGCCGTCTTGGTGCGCGCCAGGGCCCGGGCACCTTCGGGAAAGATCATCTTCGCCATGTCAGGAAAACTCATTTCCCGCACAAGCATCATTTCTATGCGTGCGTGAAGACTTGGCCCCAAAATCTCCCCGAGCTGGCGCAATCTCAGGGAACATTTCCCGCGTCCGAGCATCCAGGTATGCACATCACCCGCTTCACTGGCTCGTGTCATCTCTCCGACCTCAACAATACCAAGTACTGCATAATCATATTCCACGCGCCAGCGCTCGGCAGCGGCCACTTCGTCATCGCCAATATCCCCCGCCTCATACAGCCAAGCCACAGTCGACAGGACCCTGAGGGCAGCCCCTTCCTTGCGAAAACGATTTCTCTTCATCCGCTCAGGCGTCGGAAGAGATGCCTTGCCGTCATAAGGGTTCAGTTCTTTATCATTAGCACGCGCTCGCATTTAAAAGGCCTCCCGCCTGAGGGGCGCTCGTTAAACGCCCGTCGCTCTTTCGCTCTCTTTATCGCTGCCCGCGTCGCCGCCGTGAACGCGCGCGCTGCTATCCGCGACTGCGATCTAGACACGTGCTGTCGCGCGCACCGCGTCGAAATAGGAGGGCGGATCGGCATCGCCCCAGAGCGCCCGCCACGTAACCGGGTGCCCGGCGGGCAATGCCCCGGATTCATCACGCTCATCCACCCCCGGCATCACCCTGGGGGCCTCCCGCAGCGGTACCGCGCCATTCAGCGCCGCCAGGGCTTTAGAGAGCGCCGCCCCTGTCGCGGCACGCCTGCCGCTTTCTCTTGCGATCTTCATTCTACCCGACCTCCGGCAGAAAATGGCTAAATGCCACTACCTCACATGTGGGCAACCCCGAAAATTACCCTCTGGATTTGGCAATGAGCCATTGCTATGAATGTCTCATGG
The DNA here is from genome assembly GCF_051628905.1 of Asaia sp. BMEF1. Lineage (GTDB taxonomy): Bacteria > Pseudomonadota > Alphaproteobacteria > Acetobacterales > Acetobacteraceae > Asaia. The sequence continues at coordinate 1,688,069 of NZ_CP157575.1, forward strand.
CCAAACACAAACGCCCCGATTCACTCGCAATCGTTCAGCGCGCCATCGGGAGACGCATCACCTGGGCAAGAGAGCTCGTCTTCCCCAATCAGAGCGAATGCGCACGCCTGCTAGGCGTCGACGCCTCGACCCTCAACAAGATTGAGAAAGGCGATCGCGCGCCAAGCGTTTTCCTCATCATGTCTCTCTCCAATCGTCTGCGCGTCTCGACCGACTTTCTCCTGAAAGGAGTCCTGAACGGTCGCACGGATGGAGAGATGGCGCTTCGCCTTGCGGCTCTGCACCCAGAGTTGGTACTCCAGCAGCAGGACACGGCGTTTCACACGGGCAAAAACATGCCTTGCGACATGCCAGACTAGCCCAGGAGACCAGATGGGGACCATTCTTGACGTCCTTGTTCTCATCGCACATCCAGAAAACAGCCTTCTTCATTCGCAGACATAGCGCTTGAAGCTGTGCACAGCAAGAACAAAACGTGAACAAGCACGTCTTTACCCGTTCCTTGCGCCTCACGCCGTCGCGTTATGATCAGCTCCAACCGACCAGCTGCACCTTGAAGTCGAACTGACTTCTGGACGATTAACGTCTTATTAATGGCATTGAGCCATAATGTCAAGAATAGATGGTGGCTTCATGCCACAGCACCGGTTCCCATCCACACTGTCACGGCTTTGTAAAACAACATTTATGCGACATTTTATGTCTGCGTCACTACGATCCGAAGATGAGTGATCCGAACAAGTAATGGACAGCATAAGACCGCTGATTTCATTTTCTTAATATTAATTCGGATTAATGAAACAGAACAAACTGCCGTAAGGCATCTTCCCTTCGCACGAGAAGAGAGCGCATGAGTTCATGAACGCCATCGTCGTAACTGCCCTAAGGCGGCCCCTGACCTTCGTCGTCTTTTCGATTTTGATTCTGATGTTCGGAATCATGTCGATTTTCAAGACGCCGACCGACGTTTTCCCCGAGATAAAGGTGCCTGTCGTCTCGGTCATCTGGACCTATCCGGGCCTTCTCCCGAATGAGTTCGCCGGACGAATCACCTATAATTTCGAGCTGGCCGTCACAACGACGGTCCAGAACATCGAGCATATGGAGTCGAACTCCTATTACGGACGTTCGATCGTCAATATCTACTTCCAGCCCGGCACCCCGGTCGGCACGGCTGAAGCAGAAGTGACGGCCATTTCCCAAACGATTCTTCTCGGCCTGCCACCCAAGGTTCCGGCCCCGATGATCGTGGCGCTCGACCCGTCGCAGGTCCCTGTCATCGCGCTCCAGATCACGTCAGAAAAACAGACGCCCTCCGATCTTTTCAAGCTCGGCGTCATTCGCGTGCGCCCCCTTCTTGCCACTGTCCCAGGTGCCGTCGTCGCCCATCCTTATGGCGGCATGGACAGTTTTGTGATGGTCTCGCTCAATCAGGAGCAGCTACGCGCCCATCATCTTTCAGCCGCAGACGTTCAGGCAGCCCTGACCGCCCAGAATATCGTGCTTCCGGCTGGCGATCAGAAGATCGACGCCATGGACTGGATGGTCCAGACCAACGCCGCACCGGAATCGATGGAAGACATCGCCAACATTCCAGTCAAACGCGTCGGCAACGCCGTCATCTATATTCGTGACGTCGCCGACGTCTATCGTGGTGGCCATCCCCAGACCAACCTCGTTCTCGTCAAGGGCCGACAGGCTGTCGAGATGATAACCCAGAAGGGCGGCACTGCCTCGACTCTGGATGTTGTCTCCGCAACGAAGGCCCTGCTGCCACGCCTGCGCGCCATTCTGCCACCGGACGTCAAGGTCTCGATCCTTGCCGATGCCTCGGTCATGGTGAAAGAGCAGATCATGGACGTGGTCCGTGAAATGATCACGGCATCCTTCCTGACCGGCATCGTGGTCCTGCTCTTCCTCGGCTCGTGGCGTTCGACGGTCATCATCGCGACGTCCATCCCCCTCGCCATTCTCTGCTCCATCATCGGACTTGGCTGGGCCGGACAGTCCATCAACATCATGACTTTGGGCGGTCTTGCTCTCGCGGTCGGTATTCTCGTCGATGACGCCACCGTCATGATCGAGAACATCGATACCCATCTCGAAATGGGCAAGGACCTCGAACTCGCCATCATCGACGCCGCCAACCAGATCGTCATCCCGACCTTCGTCTCGACCACCTGCATCTGCATTGTCTGGCTACCGCTTTTTGAACTGTCAGGTGTCGCAGGTTACCTGTTCATGCCGATGGCCCTCGCCATCATCTTCGCCATGATCGCGTCGTTCATCCTGTCGCGTACTCTGGTCCCGACCATGGCGAAATTCCTTCTCGCCGGTCAGGTTCACCACGCTCACGGCCATGAGGACCATGCGCCTGCGCCGAAGGGCTTCTTCGGTCGCTTCCAGCGCGGTTTCGAGCAACGCTTCAACAATTTCCGCGAGGGCTACAACACCCTGCTGACACGCTGCGTCGCCCGACGCGGCGCCTTCGTCGGCGTGTTCATGGTCATCTCCATCGCCTCGATGGGTCTCTACAGCGTGGCCGGTCGGGACTTCTTCCCCGAAGTCAAATCCGGCACCCTGCAGATGCATATGCGCGCGCCGCTCGGCACCCGTATCGAAGTCGCCGGCCGCATCGCCGCGCTCGTCGATGACCGCATCAACCAGCTTCTGCCGGGTAAGGTCGAGAACATCATCTCCAATTGCGGCCTGCCCGAAGGCCCGCATAACCAAGCCTTCATTCCGACCCCGACCGTCGGCACGCAGGATTGCGACCTGACGATCGCACTCAAAAATGAAGAATCCCCCGTCTGGGATTACCGTGCTCTGCTCCGCAAGGATCTCTCGGCTCGTTTCCCTGGCACCGTCTTCACCTTCCAGCCCGCCGACCTCACCGACAAGATCCTCAATTTCGGTTCCGCTGCGCCCATCGATATCCAGCTTTCCGGCCCGAGCGTCGATGATAACTACAATTATGCCCGCCACCTGATCGGCAAGATCCGCCAGATCCCCGGCACCGCCGACGTCGTCATCCAGCAGACCATGTCGACACCGACCCTCATGGTGAACGGCAACCGTACGTTCAGCCAGGCCACCGGCCTCAGCGAAAACGATCTGGCAACCAACGAACTGCTTACCCTTGCCGGTTCAGGCGTCGTCGATCCTCAGTTCTGGCTCGACCCTGTCGATAACGTTACCTTCCCGCTCAACGTCTACACGTCTCAGGATCAGCTGACGCATCTGAATGACCTGCTGACGGTTCCCATCGACAAAGGCGACGGCGACCCCAACGACCAGACACAGCTTCTGGGCGCTATTGCCGATGTCGTCCCAACGGGTACGCCAGGCGAGGTCTCGCATTACAACTCGATGTCCGAGATCGACATCTATGTGAACGTCGAAGGCACCGATCTCGGCGCGGTTCTCGATAACGTCAACAGGACCATTGCCCATGATGCATCCAATCTGCCGCGCACCACGGCGGTAGACGTGCATGGTCAGGCCACCACGATGCATGGTGCCTATGTCCAGCTCGTCTTCGGTCTCTGCGTCTCTGTCGTGCTGATCTATCTGCTTATCGTCGTGAACTTCCAGTCCTGGCTCGATCCGTTCATCATCATCACCGCCCTTCCCGGCGCCCTTGGTGGCATCGCCTGGGCGCTGTTCCTGACAGGCACCCGCCTCTCGGTTCCCGCTCTCACTGGCGCGATCATGTGCATGGGCACGGCAACGGCCAATTCCATCCTGGTCGTCTCCTTTGCCCGTGAACGTCTCGAAGTGCATGGCGACGCGCTGCGTGCCGCCATCGAGGCTGGATATGGACGTATCCGTCCGGTGCTCATGACCGCCCTCGCCATGATCGTCGGCATGATCCCGATGGCCACGTCCAATTCGACCAATGCGCCGCTGGGCCGCGCCGTTATCGGCGGGCTGATCGTCGCCACTATCTCCACCCTTCTTTTCGTTCCCTGCGTCTACGCGATCCTGCACAACCGCTCTGCCCGCCAGAAGGAAATCGTCTAATGGCCACCTCCCCCAAGATCATCGCCGTTGCGGGAGGATGCGTCCTCGCGCTCTGGGTCGGCGCTCTCGTCGTCGGCCGCGTCCACCACACCCACGCCCTGGCTTCTGAAACATCGGCCAATGCTATCCCGAACGTGGCCGTCCTCAACCCCATTCAGTCACCCGACAAGGTAGCGCTCACATTGCCGGGCAATATCGACGCCTGGTACCAGGCCCCGATCTATCCGCAGGTCTCGGGCTACGTGAAAATGTGGTTCAAGGATTACGGCGCCCATGTGAAGGCGGGCGATGCGCTGGCAGAAATCAATGCCCCGGCACTCGACGCCCAGTATGCGCAGGCCCAGGCCGATCTGAACGCCATTCTGGCCAAATACCACCTTGCTGCCGTCACAGCAGAGCGCTGGCGCGCCATGGGGCAATCGCAATCGGTTTCCGGCCAGTCTGTCTCGGTCTCGAATGCCAACGAGCAATCGGCAAAGGCCGAGGTCGATGCGGCGCAGCGCAATGTGGATCATTTCGCCGCACTCGAGAAGTTCAAGACCATCGTGGCGCCGTTTGATGGCATCGTGACCTCACGCAGCATCAATGTGGGCGATTACGTCCATGATGGCGGCGGCAATCTCAACAGCACCGGCGGCGCCTCCGAACTCTTCACCGTCGCCGACGTCCACAAGCTGCGACTCTTTGTCTCCGTGCCTGAAGTCTTTTCCTATATCCTGCAGCCCGACATCACTGCCGATGTCAGCGTGCCGCAGTTCAAGGACAAGAAATTCCACGCGGACTTCCTGACCACGGCGCGCGGCTACGATCCGAATACGCGCACGGTAACGTCTGAATTCACCATGGAAAATCCGAACGAAGTGCTATGGCCGGGCACCTTCGCCTCGGTTCAGCTCAAGGCGCATAACGAAACGGCCCATCTCTACGAAGTGCCGACTTCAGCGCTCGTCTTTCAGGAAAAGGGGATGCAGGTCGTCGTCGTGAATGACGACAATACGGTCCATTACAAAAAAGTCGTCGTCGGACGCATGGCCGACACCTCGACCGAGATCCAGGCGGGCATCTCGCCCAAGGACCGCATCATTGCCAACCCGCCAGCCGACCTGCTCGAGGGCGACAAGGTCAACGTTACCCAGCCACAGCGCGGCTATAACCAGTCCGGATTCGGGGCTTCGGAATGACAACACATCGCTTCAAGAAACTGGCGCTGGCCTGCGGCACGGTTCTGACAGCCTTCGGTCTGTCAGCCTGCGATCTCGCACCAACTTACAAGCCCCCGACCTTTGTCGTGCCAGCCAACTGGCACGGCCAGGGGCCCTTCGCGACCGCCACTCCGGCAGACACGATGCTGCCCACCGATTGGTGGAAGCTGCTGAACGATCCACTTCTGAACGAGATGGAAGCCACGCTCACGCAGTCCAACCCCGATCTTCAGGCCGCAGCGGAGCGCTTCATTCAAGCGCGAGCTCTGGTGGTACAGGCGCGCTCCGAACTTCTGCCCCATCTGGCGCTGGGTGCAGGCGCGTTCGACAACAAGCAGTCATCCGACCGCCTGTTCCGCTACAAGGGCAATATCACCGAGACAGATGAGGAATATCACGGCCTCGCTTCCTGGGAGCCCGATTTCTGGTCTGCCATACGCAACCATGTCCGCGCGCAGAAACAGTTCGCTCAGGAAAAAGCGGCTGATTTCGCCATGTCACGCCTGAGCCTTCAGGCCGAACTGGCATCGGACTATGTCCAGCTGCGCGGCTACGACGCCCAGATCGCCATCTATAATCAGTCGATCGGTTATTATCAGAAGGCGCTGCAGATCACCCAGAACCAGCTGGAACATCAGGCCGCGCCACGTCTCGACGTCGCCCGCGCCCAGGCCCAGCTCTATTCGACCCAGGCCGCCGAACTCGACGTGCAGGCAGCGCGTGAGGTGACCGAGCACGCCATCGCGATTCTCACCAACGCCTCTCCCTCTTCTTTCCATATCGCGCCAACGCAGATCATGGGCTTCAATCAGCCCAGCATCCCGGCTGGTGTTCCGTCCGAGCTGCTCCAGCGCCGCCCCGACGTCGCCAGCGCCGAACGCGAGATGGCCCAGGCCAATCGTGAAATCGGTATCGCCCGCGCGGCCTTCTATCCGCATATCTCGCTTCAGGCGGGCGGCGGCTTCGCGCAGAACGGTTTCGACCTCGCCAATCTGGCCAATTCGCTCTGGTCTTATGGCGCGTCATTCGAACTGCCTATTTTCGAGGGCGGGCTGAGACGGGCCGAGCTACAACATGCGTGGTCGGCCTATCGCGAGACGCGTGACGGCTACCGCAGCAAAGTGCTCGATTCCTTCCGCGAAGTTGAAGACGGACTTTCGCGTACCAGCCGACTGGATCAGGAAAATCGCACCCTAATAAAAGCTGTTGATGCAACGATGGCCACCCAGAACATGACCATGACGCTCTATCAAGGTGGTGTGGGCACGTATCTCGAAGCCATTTTCGCGCAGGTCCAGACACTCGATACCCGCATTCACCAGATCGAAGTCGCTACGCGTCTCTATCAGGCCGATATCGGGCTTATCCGTGCGCTCGGCGGCGGCTGGAACGTGAAGCTGCTACCGACGATGGATCAGACCCTGTCCATCACGCCGCTGCAATATGACGATCTGCATCACCCGCAACCGGTCGGCGGCGTCACCATCTCGCAGCACCCGGAGGCATTCGAAAATCTCTCAAGTGCTGCCCCCACAGCACCAGCCGCGGCAACCGGCAAAACGCTGCGCCCGATCTACGATCAGTAAAACGCAGATTTCCCTGCCTGAACCCTGTCGAGGCCCACTCGCCAATACAGGGTTCAGAGGCTGAAGAGCGTCACCGCTCCTTTGCCGAGGCCAGCGCTCTCAATATCCAAGGTCGCGATTGACGGCCTCGGGTATATGACCCCGATCAAAAAATTCCTGAATGTTCTTCGCAGCAAGCAGCGAGGCGGTCCCCGTTTGTGTGGGGGCCGTGATATGCGGCAGAATCGTCACATTGGGATGTGCCCAAAGCGGGTCCTCCTTCGGCAATGGCTCGCGATCGAACACATCGAGCACCGCATGACCCAGATGCCCCCGTTCGAGCGTTCGCAACAGCGCCCCCTGATCGACGATCGGCCCACGGGCAAAATTGAGCAGCGCCGCCCCTTCGCGCATCTGGCCCAGACGCCAGTCATCCAGTAACCCGCGTGTCTGCGGCGTCAGCGGCAACAGAACGACCACGATGCTGCTTTTCCGCAGGATCGCTTCCAACCCTGACGGCCCGTACATCATCGGGATATCGGCCTTCGTCCACGGCGCGCGGCTCCACCCCATCACGGGAAAACCGTTCTCCCGCAGGCGCTTTGAGGCGACCCGACCCAGATTGCCCATACCTAATATACCCACCGGCCTTTCCTCGGGCAGAGCAAGTTTATGCTGCTGCCAGCGCCTGTCACCCTGCTGCTGCCTGTAGGTCGGCATGTCGCGATGAATATAGAGCGTCCAGGCCAGAACGGCTTCAGACATGGTCTGGGCCAGTTGAGGGTCGGTCATTCTGACGATCCGCACGGCGCTATTGGGCGTTTCCTCGACCAGACGCTCCACACCTGCCCAAAGGCTTTGCACCCATTCGAGCATCGGCAGATCGAGCAGATCGACCGGATCGGGATTGGCCACCACCGCCATGCGTGCCGTTCGCCGCTCGCCATCGGTCAGATCCGCGAACGGTATCACCCGGATATTATTCAGAGCCGCATTGATCGCATCGAGACTTTCCTGACGCTCTCTCGGTGTGATCCGACCACAGAAGGGAACAACAACGGTCATGACGAGCTAGCCTTTCGACGTGCCACTGCTGTGGCCTTCTTCTTTTTGGCAGGGGTAACGAGAGGCTCGGGTCGTGATGGCAGAAGCGGCCCAAGAAACCGTCCCGTGTGGCTCTCAGCCGTTGCCGCGATCACCTCGGGCGGTCCCTCGGCCACAATCCTTCCACCACCATCGCCGCCTTCCGGCCCGATATCGATCAGCCAGTCTGCCGTTTTGATCACGTCCAGATTATGTTCGATCACCAGAACGGTGTTTCCCTGATCGACCAGAGCATGCAGCACATCGAGCAGCTTGCGCACATCTTCCGTGTGGAGACCCGTCGTCGGCTCATCGAGAATATAGAGTGTCCTGCCTGTCGCCCGACGCGCCAGTTCCTTCGACAGCTTGACGCGTTGCGCCTCACCACCGGAGAGCGTGGTCGCCTGCTGACCTAGCGTCACATAGCCCAGACCTACCTGCTGCAAAATCGCGAGACGGTCGCGAATACGCGGCACGGCATGAAAGAAAGGCAGCGCTTCATCGACGGTCATGGCGAGCACATCCGCAATCGACTTGCCGCGAAACTTCACGTCGAGCGTTTCGCGATTATAGCGCTGCCCCTTGCAGGTATCGCAGGTCACGAAAACATCGGGCAGAAAGTGCATCTCGATCTTGAGAACGCCATCGCCCTGACAGGCCTCGCACCGCCCGCCCTTGACGTTGAACGAAAACCGGCCCGGCTTGTAACCGCGCGCCTTTGCCTCGGGCAGCTCGGCAAACCAGTCGCGTATCGGAGTGAATAGATCCGTATAGGTCGCCGGATTGGAGCGCGGGGTTCGCCCGATCGGCGACTGATCGATATCGATGATCTTGTCGAGATGCTCCACACCCTCGAGCGCCCGATAAGGCAAGGGAGACTGACTCGACCCCATCAGCTCGCGCGACAGAGCCTTGTAGAGCGTATCCACCACGAGCGTCGATTTGCCGCCGCCCGACACACCCGTCACCGCTACGAAACAGCCAAGCGGTATGCGCGCCGTCACATCGTGCAGATTATTGCCCGTCGCTCCGACGACGCTCAGCATACGCTTTTCGTCATAAGGGCGCCGGTTCTCGGGCACCGGCACCATCCGCCTGCCCGACAGATAGTCACCCGTGATGCTGGCGGTGTTCTTTGCCACCTGTTTAGGCGTGCCGCTTGCCACCACCGTACCGCCGAGCGCACCGGCTCCTGGCCCCATATCGATAAGCCAGTCGGCCGCCCTGATCGCATCTTCGTCATGCTCGACAACGATCACTGTATTGCCGAGCTTCTTGAGGCGATCCAGCGTACCCAGAAGCCGCTCATTATCACGCTGATGCAACCCGATCGACGGTTCGTCCAGCACGTAAAGCACCCCGGTCAGCCCGGAGCCAATCTGACTTGCCAGACGGATACGCTGACTCTCACCGCCAGAAAGCGTCGCAGACCCACGCGACAAGGTCAGGTAATCCAGCCCGACATCATCGAGAAAACGCAGCCGATCCAGAATCTCGCGCAGGATACGGCGCGCAATCTCGGCGCGTTGCGCCGTCAGCGAGGACTCGACGCCACCGAACCAGTCGAGCGCCTTGCGAATGGTCAGATCTGAAGCCTGAGCGACATTGAGATGGTTCACCCGCACGCATAGCGCCTCGGGCCTCAATCGCGCCCCGTGGCAGGCATGACACGGCACATCGGACTGATAACGCGACATCTCCTCGCGCACCCACATGCTGTCTGTTTCGGCGAGACGGCGCTGCAGATTGCGCATCACCCCTTCGAAAGGCTTGCTCAGCTCATAGGCGCGCTTGCCATCCTTGTAGGTAAAGAGAACAGAGTCCTCGCTCCCTTCCAGCAAGATCTTGCGGAAGCCTTCTCCTAGCTTCTTCCAGGGCGTCGTCACCTTCTCCTTGAAGTGACGTGCCAACGCCTCGAGCGTCTGATCGTACCAGGGCGTCTTGGCATCGCGCCAGGGCGCAATAGCCCCCTCGGCCAGTGAGAGCGTCTCATCGGGTACGACCAGACGCGCATCGAAATGCGTCTCAGTTCCGATCCCGTCACAAACCGGGCAGGCTCCCATCGGCGCGTTGAACGAAAACAGACGCGGCTCGATTTCCTCGAGCGTGAAGCCACTTACCGGACAGGCGAATTTGGCCGAAAACACCATATGCTCGACCGTGGCTTTCTCACCCTCGCGCAGCACGGGCTCCGCATAGGCAACACCATCGGCCAGGCTCAATGCCGTTTCGAAACTATCTGCCAGACGGGTCTCAATCCCCTCTTTCACCACGACCCGGTCCACGACGACCTCGACCGTGTGGCGTAGCTTGCGGTTCAGATGCGGGGCCTCGGCAATCTCGTAAGTCTCGCCATCGACCTTGACCCTTGTGAAGCCCTTGCGCTGAAGCTCGGCCAGCTCCTTGCGATACTCGCCCTTGCGGTCACGTATTACCGGCGCGAGCAGCATCAGACGCGTGCCTTCAGGCAGCGCCATCACCCGGTCAACCATCTGACTGACCGTCTGTGCCTCGATAGGCAGCCCGGTCGCAGGCGAATAGGGCACACCCGCACGCGCCCAGAGCAGCCGCATATAGTCATGAATTTCGGTGATGGTCCCGACGGTCGAGCGCGGATTCTTGGAGGTCGTCTTCTGCTCGATCGAAATGGCGGGCGACAGCCCCTCGATCGAATCCACATCCGGCTTGCCCATCAGTTCCAGAAACTGGCGCGCATAGGCCGACAGACTCTCGACATAGCGCCTCTGCCCTTCGGCATAGATCGTATCGAAAGCCAGCGAGGACTTGCCGGAGCCCGAAAGCCCGGTGATGACCGTCAGCTGGTCCCTGGGAATATCGGCATCGATATTCTTCAGATTGTGCACGCGGGCACCGCGCACACGGATGGACTGGTTGTACGGCAGGTCAGACATCAGCACCACGCAAGCAAGAAACGAAAGGGGGGTCGGAGAACGAGAACGTATCGAGACCCATGTAGGATTGCCGCCTGCAGGATTAAAGTCGAGCGACGTTCCGTCACGGGCGTGACTGCGGCGCTCTGCTGGGCTAGGATGGACTATATTTTCAGGATGTAGGGTCGGTCGCCATGGCAGGAAGTGTGAACAAGGTCATTATCGTGGGTAATCTGGGTCGCGACCCGGAAACACGGAATGCCCAGTCTGGCTCCAAGATCGTCAACCTGACCGTTGCCACCTCCGAAAGCTGGAACGACCGCGCCTCGGGCGAGCGCAAAGAGCGTACCGAATGGCATCGCGTGGTGATTTTCAACGAGCGTCTCGCCGATGTTGCCGAGCGTTTCCTGCGCAAGGGCCGCAAGGTCTATCTCGAAGGCCAGCTTCAGACGCGCAAATGGACCGACCAGTCGGGTCAGGAGCGCTATACGACCGAAATCGTTCTCGACCGCTTCCGTGGCGAGCTTACCCTGCTCGACAACAACCGCGATGGCGAGTCCGGTGGCGGTATGGGCGGCGGCTATGAAAGCGGCCCCTCGCGTTCCTATGGCGGCGGCAACGCCCCCTCCCGCAGCAACGGTGGCGGCATGACCCAGCAGCCCGCGCGCAATAATGGCGGCAATGCCGGCGGTGGCTGGGATGCGCCGGGCGGCGATCTGGACGACGAAATCCCGTTCTGATCGCGCAAGCCCGACCTTCCCGCCCTGACCTCAAAGACAACAAGACGGACCTGCCTTGACCGACCTGACGCCGCCTGCCGCCCCGACTGACCAGATCCCGGTGACTATCGAGGAGGAAATGCGCTCCTCCTATCTCGCCTATGCCATGTCGGTCATTGTGTCGCGTGCGCTGCCGGATGTGCGTGACGGTCTCAAACCGGTCCATCGCCGCATTCTCTACGCCATGCGCGAAAGCGGCTTTACAGCTGACAAGCCCTATCGCAAATCGGCCCGTGCGGTCGGTGACGTCATGGGTAAATATCATCCTCATGGCGACAGCTCGATCTATGACGCCATGGTGCGTATGGCGCAGTCCTGGTCGATGCGCGTTCGTCTCATCGACGGTCAGGGCAATTTCGGCTCGGTCGATGGCGATAGCCCGGCTGCCATGCGTTATACCGAAGCGCGTCTGGCCAAATCGGCTTCGTTCCTGCTCGACGATATCGACCGCGATACGGTCGATTTCCAGCCGAACTACGATGAGAGCGAGAACGAACCCAAGGTTCTGCCCGCCACCTTCCCCAATCTGCTGGTCAATGGTGCCTCCGGCATCGCCGTCGGCATGGCCACCAATATCCCGACCCATAACCCCGGCGAGGTCATCGACGCGACCCTCGCCCTGATCGAGAACCCCGAGGCCACGCTCGACGATCTGATGAAGATCATCCCCGGCCCCGATTTCCCGACCGGCGGCATCATCATGGGCCGTCGTGGCATCCGGCAGGCTTTCGAGACAGGCCGTGGCTCGGTCCCGATGCGCGCGCGCGCCGAGATCGAGGATATCCGCAAGGACCGTCAGGCTATCGTCGTCACCGAAATTCCCTATCAGGTGAACAAGGCGACGCTGCAGGAAAAGATTGCCGATCTCGTCCGCGCAAAGGAAATCGAAGGCATCTCCGATATCCGCGACGAAAGCGATCGCTCAGGTATGCGTATCGTGATCGAGCTCAAGCGCGACGCGACCCCCGAGGTGGTGCTGAACCAGCTCTATCGCTTCACCCAGCTCCAGACCTCATTCAGCGTCAACTGCCTCGCACTCGACGACGGCAAGCCCCGCACCATGGGGCTCAAGGACGTGCTGGAAGCCTTCATTCGCTTCCGCGAAGACGTGATCCTTCGCCGTTCGCGTTTCGACCTCAACAAGGTACGCGATCGCGGTCATCTGCTGGTCGGTCTGGTCATTGCCGTCGCGAATATCGATGAGGTCATTGCCCTCATCCGTAGCGCCCCCGATGCCGCCACCGCGCGTGAATCGCTCATGGCCCGCGCCTGGAACGCCGCCGATGTGCAGCCGCTCATCGAGCTGATCCATGACGAGGGCAATGTCATCATCGATGGCAAGGTGCATCTGACCGAAGTTCAGGCACGCGGCATTCTCGAACTCCGCCTGCAACGCCTGACCGGCCTTGAGCGTGACAAGATCCAGGGCGAACTCAGCGAGGTCGCCGTCAAGATCAACGACCTCCTCGACATTATCGGCAGCCATATCCGCCGCATGGAAGTCATGCGTCACGAGTTGCTGCTGGCCCGTGCCGAAATCGCCACGCCACGCATGACCGAGATCTCGGACGCGCTCGGCGACCAGTCCGATGAAAGCCTGATCGAACCCGGCCAGATGGTTGTCACCATCACGCGTGACGGCTTCATCAAGCGCACACCGCTCGAAATCTTCCGCGCCCAGAATCGCGGCGGTCGCGGTCGCACCGCCTCGGGGCGCCGTGGTGACGATGTCATCGTCAACAGCTTCAATGCCCATACCCATCAATGGGTCATGTTCTTCTCCTCAGGCGGCAAGGCCTATCGCGAGAAGGTCTGGCGCCTGCCGGAGGCCTCTCCCACTGCCAAGGGCCGCGCCCTGGTCAATCTCCTGCCCGATCTGGGCACGGATTCGATCACAGCCATCCTCGCATTGCCGCAGGAAGAGGAGCAGTGGGAAGATCTGCACCTCGTCTTCGCAACGGCGAGCGGCAATGTCCGACGCAACCGCCTCAGCGACTTCAAGAACATTCGCGCCTCCGGCCTGATCGCCATGAAGCTCGATGAAGGCGACAGCCTCGTGGGTGTCGCCACCTGCCGCGAAGGTCAGGACGTCTTCCTGGCCACGCGCAAGGCCCGTTCGATCCGCTTCCAGATCACCGAAGACACGCTGCGCGTCTTCGCTGGACGCGACAGCTCCGGTGTGCGCGGCATCCGCCTCGCCACGGGCGACGAAGTCAATTCGCTCTGCGTGCTGAACCATGTGGATGCGAGCGTCGAAGAGCGTTCCGCCTATCTCCGCGCCGCCAACGCGAAACGCCGTGCCGAAGCGGCTGCCAATGCCGCAGGCACGGAGGAGGAAATCGAGGAAATCGCTTCCGACGATGCCGATGAGGCCATCGACGCGGGCGACCTGACGCAGGAGCGTTTCGACGAGCTTGCCTCTCAGGAAGAGATCCTGCTGACCGTCACCGATGCCGGTTTTGGGCGCCGCTCTTCAGCCTATGAATATCGTGTCAGCGGCCGCGGCGGTCAGGGCATCGCCAATATGACCCTGACCAACCCCAAGCGCGGTCGCGAGGTGGTCGCCACCCTGCCTACGATCGATGGCACGGATGTCATGATGGTGACCGATGTCGGTCGTCTTATTCGTGTGCCGGTGTCGCAGGTACGCGTCATGGCCCGTCAGGCCAGCGGCGTCACCCTGTTCCGCGTGGGCGCGGAGGAACGCGTCACCAGCATCTTCCCTGTCGCAGAATCCGAAGGCACAGAGGCAGACGACGCCGAAACCTCGCTGGAGGAATCGGACGCCGCTGCCACGTCCGCACAGAATGCGACCGCATCGGAAGCCACGACGCCAGATGATGCAGCGCCGAACGAAGCCGCACCGGATGACAGCGCAAACTGATCGTCTCCCGAACGGGTCGCGGGTCGGGTTCTATCCCGGCACGTTCGACCCGTTCACGCTGGGCCATCTCGATATCGCGCGTCGCGCGCTGTCTCTCGTAGACCGTCTCGTGATCGGGGTAGCGCTCAATCCCGGTAAGGCCCCCCAGCTTCCCATAGACGAACGATGCGCGGCTATCGCCGAGACTTTTGCCAATGAGGGCCTCACCCAGGTGAGCGTCGCTCCGTTCGAAACGCTGATGGTCGATGCGGCCCGGTCGGAGGGCGCGCGGTTCATCATCCGCGGCCTGCGCTCGGAATCCGATCTGACCAGCGAGATGCCGATGGCAGCCATTAATCGCCGCCTCGCCCCTGAGCTTGAAACCCTGTTTCTCACCGCGCGCGAGGAGCATCGTCTCATTGCGTCAAGCCTCGTGCGCGAGCTTCTGGCCTATCGGGGCGATATAACCCCCTATGTGCCCGAGAATATCGCCCGACGTCTCTTGCCCAACGCGCAAGAGAAGCCGACATAGGCCGCGTGGCCTTTTCAGGCCCCGAGCAAACACAAGGATAAGATCAATGTCCGAGACCAATAACCGCCTCGTCATGAAGCTCAAGACCGGTGACGTCGTGATCGAGCTCCGCCCCGATATCGCGCCGCTTGCTGCCGAACGCCTGAGCACGCTTTCCGAGCAGGGCTTCTATGACGGTGTGAAGTTCCATCGCGTCATCGAAGGCTTCATGGCACAGGGCGGCGACCCGACCGGTACCGGCTCGGGCGGCAGCGACCTGCCCGATCTGAAGGCAGAATTCACGCGTGAAGCGAAGTTCGAGCGCGGTACGCTGGGCATGGCCCGCACGATGAACCCGAACTCGGCCAACAGCCAGTTCTTCATCATGTTCCAGCCCACCCCCTCGCTCGATGGCCAGTACACCATCGCAGGCCAGGTCGTGTCCGGCATGGAACATATCGACCAGATCAAGCGCGGCGCCGGTTCTTCGGGCATGGTGAAAGACC
Source organism: Asaia sp. BMEF1 (assembly GCF_051628905.1). GTDB lineage: Bacteria > Pseudomonadota > Alphaproteobacteria > Acetobacterales > Acetobacteraceae > Asaia. The sequence goes on from NZ_CP157575.1 coordinate 1,703,492, forward strand.
CCGACACGATCATCTCCATGCGTCTCGAAGCCTGATCTCAGGCGCCGCGGCCTCAAAAGCCGCATGAAAACCGACTGGACCCGATTCAGTCGGTTGACGGCGTCTGGCTCATATTGTAGCCAGACGCCTCATGTGAACCGGTAGCTCAGCCGGTAGAGCATTCGACTTTTAATCGAATGGTCGTGGGTTCGAGTCCCACCCGGTTCACCACCCCCCATAAAAAATCGAACCGATACGCTTCGCTTGTGTATGATCTGCGTTCGACATGCGAAGTCGGCTCAATACTGCCTCATTCTTAAGACTGCGGCGCAAGCATATCCCCCCAAGTAGCTTGCATCGAAACTCAGTGTCTTCGATTTTCAACACATGATCGCAAGACTATCAGGTAGAGGGCTTCAACAATATTTGGTGACCGGACCAGATATCTCTGGTGTTCTCATACCAGTGAGCCACGATGCGTGGTCTAATACGAAATTATCCAGACAGTAACGCAATCACTTTCGCCCTCATGTTGCGCGTCTTCACAGGCCAATTCGCGACGCGCTATTTTTTCCCGTAGATCCGGTCGAAAACACGCTGCTTGTTACTCTCTCGATTTATCCCGACGCCATTTACAAAGAGCAACACCATGACACGGTCGTGTAAAAGCTTTCTCCACCAGATCCCTGATCGGCTTCCCAACTCACGAAGCAAACTCACACCGAAGCGTCTCGGCCTGCTCGCCTTCTTCAACCTCGCGATTGTCGCTGGCACTCCGATCATCGCGCCCTCCGCTCATGCAGACAGCGGGTCGAACCCGGTCCATTTCTTTGAATTCGATCTCCTCACCGTCGACACAGAGGGCCAGCCGGCCCTTTCTGTCAGTGACAGTCATGGCGTACTTGACGCCATGTTGGCCGGTGATACGGGAAAATTACTCACGATCAGAAAGGCTCTTGAGCAGAACCCCGGCCCTGAACCGGCTTTCAGCATTATGCGCCTCGCTTTATGCGACGCTGCGATCGCAAGAACGCAGGGGGACATCGAACGCTCCACTCGCATTATTCGCGAGGCGTTACAGGCAGCGCAACCGTGGAGCAACCCAGCTCACAGCGTCAATCCCTTCAACTTTATGCTGATGACTCTGCTTTCGGGAAATTTTCTCCTCGAAGGAAATCCGCCCGTCTGGGCTAACGCAAGAACCTATCTTGAGCAGAAGCTCTTCGCTCCCATCCGGGCTCATTATGAGAAGCCCAGCCTGCGCTTCAGCGACGTGGAGCAACTCCGGCTAACAGCTCTTCCCGACGCATTACCTCCCCTCACGGCAAAAGGCCCCCGCCTCGATCACGTATCGTTCAATCCTTTCGCGACCATCATCGATGATTCCACCATGACAACGGCCGCCACGAAAATCGATATCGACGGGAGTGTCTCCCCTGCAATCATCAATACCGGAACAGTGCTGGGCGCCGTCCCCGCCTCCCTCCAGCGCCAGCATCATTGGCCACAGATAGGCACCTTTACTGAATATGGCCCCAGCACGAGGCCACCCAAAATATTCGAAATTATCCGTGTCCCGAGTCTGACGCTGGGACACACCACGTTCCGCAACCAGATGATGATGGTAATCCAGAGCAATTTTGCTGTGATCGGGCTCCAGACACTCGGCATTCTGCGACGTGTCGTCATGAATGAACATGAAATGACCTTTGGACCCGACGTCCCGTTCACATGTCGCCGACACACGTCTCAGCTCTCCAGCATCTCGGGATTCAAGGCTGGCTTGCTATTACCGGTCACGTATGAAGGAAAGCGCAGCATGGCGATCATGAACACCGGGGAAAATTATCCAGAGCCCCTTGTCATCGATGTGGCCCAACTGCCCCACTCTCTCTCCGGATCGAGAAAACAGCAGAAAATCGAAACTGCGTCGGGAACTGAGCAGGAAGAGGGCGTCGCGCGCATCGCAACGCTTGACATCGATGGCCATCTTGCTCATGGCGCGATCCGCTACAGGATCGGCAAACCCGATCAGCTCCCAACCCTGACGATGTCCGCCCTCGAAGGTCGAACGCTCGCCTTCGACCTCCGTGCTGGTGTCGCCTGCCTAGACTGACGGCGCTCTCACTCCGGCGGTAAGGGCGAACACGCAACCCCGGTGGCCCGGCCGAGTACGATCAGACGCCGTGCGGCCACGGCGCCTCCCGCCATATCACCGGCAAGATGCGTCAGAAGCGGGCTGCTCAGAACCGCATGGGCCGCCGTATTGACCGCAGCCTCGGTGACCGCCGTGGCCGTAGCCGACAAAGCGGTCCGCCTTAGGAGGCCCAGCGTCGCCAACAAGCCCGGCCGTACCCCGTAAAGTGTTGCAATCTGCCGGATCAGACGTACTGCGCGCCATGTGATCAAAACGACGACGAGCGCAGGCGCCGGTGTTGCCGCCATGCCTGCCACGACCTGGATGGCCGCCCTCCTGCTGAACGCATCGACCTGCGCCCGGAGCCTGTTTTCCACCCCCGTTCGCAACAGAGACAGCACCGCATCAGGATCGTTCAACGCATCGAGTGCCGGACGAAGCGCCTCTCCATTATCGACTTTGGCAAGCCAGCGTCGCGCAGCATGAATCCGGGTGGCCGCATCGTCCGAGACCAGATCACGGCGCATCGCGTCCACGGCGCGCAATCGCGCAAGCCCAACCAATTCGCGCCCGATACCTGTCAGAACCAGCCCAAACCCGCAAACCGCAATTCCCAGGGTCAACCAGCCTAGCCATACGGCACGTGCAAACTCGGCCGCGACGAAGTTCCCCGTTGCAAGTCCGGCAAACCCCAGCGCCAGGACCACAAAGCCCGACAACACCAACGTCGACGTTCGCAGACCGAGCGACCGACGAACCGGCATGAGCTGCGGTGGCGGCTCTAGATCGAGACGAGGCGCATAATCCGCCTCTTTTTCGATGCGCGGCTGTATCAGCTGTTTGTGGTCGGTCACAGCAGGTCCTCCAGCAGAAACCCCAGCAGGGCATCGAGACCGATATTCGGGATACCTCCCTTTCCATCGGAGCGTATCCGTGCCGGTTCGAAAGTCGGCAATGCCAGAAAAGGATGCGTCCAGAAGGCCTGATCCGGCGGCGTGTCCGGCACCTCCCCCGGATAGGAGCGCGTCATGCTGTCATCGCCCAACCGCCGTCCGCGCACGGCCGAAACGGGGTGACCGTCCAGTGACCAGACAAAATCCTCTGTACACCGTGCAGCGGCCACCGCAAAAACTGACCGCTGGGCGTTCCCCACCAATGTCGGCTGATCTGTTTCGGTACGAGTCAGCACATCCATCAAGCGCCGGAGATTCCCGCGCTGCCGTTCGGAAACATGATCGGCCTTGCTGGCGACATAAGCCACACGCCGGATCGTGCGTGACGGCAGACGGCCTTGGGCCAGAGCACCGATGGTCTGAAGCCAGGAGCCTTGCCACCGCAAGGACGAGGCGGCAGCGGACAAGGCGTTGCGGGCATCGTCAAAAGCCTCACTCCCCTTATGCAGCGCCCCAAGGAGGTCCGCCAGAACCACCAGACGGTCGATCTGACCGAATAACGGCGCCACAAGCCCCGTACGCACCGATGCGCGATAGGCCTCGCAACGCTGCTCGAGCAAGCTGCATAACCCGGCGCGGCGATCCATTGGGAAAAACGCCATCCATGGCGGCTGTGGGCCGGGGCCGGGCATCAGAAACCGTCCGGGTTGCAACCACGAAAGACCGTGTTCGATCCGAAGGCTCGTCAACGCGCGAACAAATAAATCATGACCGCTTTGCGCCAGCGCGTCGGATGCCTCGATCGAAACCGGCAGAGCATCGACGAACTGGAGAAACGCTCGCACCGCATCTGTGTCAGGACCTGCGCGCAAACGTGTCAGTATGGCCCGCGACCAGACGTCGAAATTCTGGGTCAGCATCGGCAGATCGAGCAGCCATTCCCCGGGATAATCGAGAAATTCCAGCCTGATTTTTCGTGCGGGCAAGCCGGGCCGACCTACTTCCAGATCGAGCGCAAGCAAGGCGGTCGCATCGGTACGATCGGGCCAGCGTGGCGGGTCCGCCGCAAGAGCAGCAATATTCGCAGCGAACGGAAAACGCGGCAGCGAGCTTGCCCCTGCTTCCGCCAGACGCGCACGCCTGATCCGACCGCCGAGAACACCCGGTGTCAGTACTGTCGCTGCCAATGCCGTCAGCAGCACCGTCTTCCCCGCTCGGGCAAGGCCCGTGACACCGATCCGCACCGTGCGCGGACGCCACCAATCCAGAGGGTTACGTTTCAGCTCGCTCAACTGTCCTGGCAGATCAAACCAGCTTTGCGGGGCCTCTCCAGCAGTCGACGCGGGGAGTGCAGGGTCGTGGGGTAGATCGCTCGCCATACCTATACTCCCCGGAAAGCCGTTAATCGTCGGTCTAGTGTGTGGCTGTAGGCCGAGCATGGCAAGCGGCAGGGTGATGTCACGTTAAGTGGTATGAGATAGATGAAGCCCTCGGAAGGGACATTCAGGCGCTGAGAACGGTCGCGCTGTTCCATTGGGCGAGAGCCTGGACACGATGGAGGTGCCGAGAAAGAGCGGTGGTAATGGAGGCGGGCGGGACAAAGAGATTTCGGATGGCTGAGAAGGCGGAGACGAAACGCTGACACCCGCCCGGTGAACGGAACTTCTGCATCATGCGCTCGCGTTTTTGCAACGGCAGATGACTGCTCTCCGCCCGGTCGTTCAGACCCTTGTGCGAGAGATACCGGATCGAGAGACTAAGTTTGCGCCTCGCTGCCCCGTAGGATTTCAGTCTGTCGGTGATCATGCGAACGGGGCGCAGCCCCTGCTGTTTCAGCAGCCGCGTCAGGAGACGCCTTGCGGCTTTTGCATTCCGCCGTGTCTGGAGGATCTCGTCGAGAATAGAACCGTCCTGATCCACTGCACGCCACAGCCAGTGAGGCTTGCAGCGGATCACAATCCGTACATCGTCCAGGTGCCAGACATCATTCGGTTTTGCCGACTTACGACGCAGGGAGCGAGCGTAGGCTGTGCCGAACTTCAAGCTCCATCGACGGATGGTCTCATACGAGACGACAATGCCCCGCTCGAGCAGCATTTCTTCGACAAGACGAAAGCTCAAGAGAAAGCAAAAGTAGAGCCACTCAGCATGAGCAATCAGCTCAAACGGGAAACGGTGCCGTTTGTAGCTCACGCATGACGCTCTGATCACCAGCGTCTAACATGCCGCAGTTAACGTGACATCACCTGATCGGATTATGCTCCAGCGTGTCGGTCATGACTGGCGGGGTGCGTCTGCCGCGTCTGGCCGGGATCACCGGGCGACCGCTTATGGCTCAAAATAGCGGGTCAAATACCTGCTGATAGTGAGCCTATTCGCGAATAATAAAGATGAGTCAATTCTAAAAATTCATTCCTATTCTACGCGCTGAGCTTTCACATCTCGAAAATAATAATATACCCAATGTGGAATATATAAATATATTCGCAATTGCAAAATAATAGTTGCAGTCTACAGAACTCATAAGGGCAAAACCAGGGATAGAAACTAAAAATACGTTTTTTAAATCGGGATAGTTAACAATGCTTCCAGCTGACATGGCGATTAATAGAGCGAACTGAAGTGGTATAAGGACAATAGCCGATGGCTGAATGCGGAACGATATACTCGCGCCTATTAGGCCAAGAGCAAATCCAGTGATAAGTGATAATATCATTGTCACGATTATATCAATAATGTTGACGTATTGCCCTCTAACTAGGACTAGTAAGAGCACATACAATAAAGAAGAAAATAGAATTCCATGGATCATACCTATTAGTGATCGCGCTAGAAATATGCTTCGGATATTTTCTGAAGCCATAAATATCCGCTCAGCCACGCCGTTTTTGACGTCGCGATCAAATTCTAATGCTGAGTATAAAAGCCCATTAGATATGGTTGTCCATACAACAAAAGAAGACACAGAATTTTTTATGCTTATGGAGCTATGAGGCATAAATTTTATTATGGCCTGATACGCAAAAAACATAACGACAGTTAATATTATTCCAAACAAAAAATTGTATTTCTCAATCTTGAGAATGGTATAATATCTGAAAAGTTCAGCTCTAAGTATCATTTTATTACCCTACCATTGACTTATACGTAGTAAGAAGATGCTCCTTATCTCGTTCCTCAACTTGTTGAAGAGTACCTTTATGTAATAAAAAGATATCATCCGAGACCTGTTGAACGAAATCAAGGTCGTGGGATGCTATCACAGTAGTGACATTCATCTTTGACAGCGATCGAACGTAGCCGGAGAGCCGTTCCACTTCTAAAGGATCTAATCCTAAGGTAGGTTCATCAAGAATGAGATATTGGGGATTGTTCAAGAGACATAGCGCGAGGGAAACTCTCTGGCGCTGACCACGAGACATTTGATTCATCTTCTTGTAAAGGAATGATGTGATATCGAGAGACTCAGAAGTACTTAATATTTTTTCTTTTAGTTCCATTTTGATATTGTGATTTATGCTTCCAAAATACTTCAGATTCTCATAACCCGACATAGTCTTGTAAAACGTCTTGTCGCCCTCAAGGGCGACACTGATTTTACGCCGAGCATGATGCGATTTGAGAGGGCAGATACCATCAACGGTAGAGACGCCAGACGTCGGCTTCAAAAGACCGCATATTATCTTCAGGAACGTGCTTTTACCGGCGCCGTTTGGACCCAACAGCGAGATTGTGCGGCTACCGCCAATCTCAATGTTTATGTTTTTCAACACATACGTGTTGGGTGCATCTATCTTGTATCTGTGAGAAACGCTATCGACTATTATAGACATATTAAGCCAGCTTGGTTATGTGATCGAAGTATTCAGCGGTTTTCTTGGAGATATCTGATTTAACCTCATCTGCAATAATGTCGCTAAATTCTGGTCTTAGTCTTGATAGAGAAGAAAATGCTTCGGCTCGAGTCCTGGCGCATGTATGTTTTTTTGACAAATTATCTAATATATCGATACTGTTATCATTTCCTAAAAAACCAGCCATTCTTATCAGGTTAGCTCTCTTATTATTATTGTCGTCTGCGAAATGATCTATTGTATCGTCGTGTATATTATAAAACAATTGTTGCTCTGAAAGATGCTTCTTATTAAAGGGAAGAATATTTAGAGAAATAGAAAGATCTTCGGGGGGAAATTGCGTGTGCACGTCTGTCTTTGCTCTAAATGCCATTACCTTATGAGCTGGTAGTGTTGTGTCTTCTTGGAATTCCAGAAAGGCTTTTTTGCCTGGAATACCAAAGCTTTTTTCAACATCCCTGTTATAAATTTCAGTTCTATAACCCGAACCAAAATATCCAACAGTAATGAAATCAAAATTATGGTCGTGTGCTGAGTGATATGAGAATAGCCTCTCTTCCAAACTCTTCCTTTTCGTCGATCCTCTCAATGGAATCCAGATATTGGCTCGAATTATGAAATTTTCGCAGCTATATAGGATCATAGACTGTGGAGTATATGTATTCAGACTCGTTCCGGAGGCATACCGCTTCAAATCGTTATTATATGACTCAATTAGGAAATTTCTATTTCTGGAAAGTTTCCGAAGAGGCTCAGCTAGGCTGCAAAGAGACGAGAAATCGAACACGTCACAGTCTTTCGTCGCATAATCGACAAGCTCAGGCAATTCGATCGTATCGGAAGAAAGATTGTAATCTTCTAAAGTTACGGACATTCATCTCTCCTAGGTTTTAGACAGCTCTCGGCTTGCCGCATGTCGTATGTGCGAGTGTTCATCATGCAAAAAAGTATTTAGTATTTTTTTTGCTTGCGTATTATCGATTTTTCCGATGTTCTGAAGTGCCTTCCACCTCACGAAATGGTCTCTATGCTTAGAAAGCTCTGTTAGAGCAGAAAGCGAGTCCGTATTTTTGAATGCTCCCACGGCATCCATCAAGCTACATAACTGGCTACTTATTGGACTGACCGCCATTGAGGACCATGGGCGTAAGGTTGTACGATCAAAAGACCATTCTAAGGCCTTGAGGGATTTTGTTGTTATTCTCAAAATATAACATTTATCGTCATCTTTATTATTTCTATAGTCTATAGACTCGGAAAGACCGTTTCTTGTAAATATATCTCCGCCCAAAAATAGTCTTTCTTCTGAGAGACGAAGGGTTGCTTCTCTGTCATACTCGTCTATATTGACCTGTGAAGTTGTTTCATACTTAGAAATGAATACTTCGCTACCGCAAAGCGGCGTTCCGATAATATGGGCTGGGTGCAGATAAAGAAACTCGGGGGGAGAATTTATCTTCGTGACCGTTATAGAAAATTCTTGAGAAGAAAAAATTATTAGTGTATCACCAGTGAATATTCCAAGCCTTTTCTTTTGATCCTCAAGATAGAAAATCATAAACTTATTTATTTGTTCTGAAATAAGATTATTTCTATAAATTGCCTGCAATTCGCTTTCACATTGGAAAAAATTTTCTTCTTTTATTTTTGAGTGGCATTTCCCGATCAAATCCCATAACTCAGGTATTATGAGACTATACATTTGATTCTCATAATCATTTCTAGGGTGTATATCCATGACCACCTCCAAATCTATTATAATGGGCTATTAATGAATAGCCCATTATAATAGAGAATTGCTGTTTACTCTGCGAGAAGCCAGATTGCTACAATGGCTGCGCCGCATGGGGCTCCACCCACTGCGTCCGACGCTCCTGTCATAAGAACATGATCGTCAAGATCAGAAATATCCATCTCATTATATTCCATTTTGATATACTCCAGCTAATTTATTATTCTGCGAGAACGAAAATGACGCCTGCAATGGCTCCGCAAGGGAACCCACCCACTGCGTCAGAAGCTCCACACATCATTACATCATCCTCCAAGTCGCTCAGGCTATTAACTGAGACCTCAGAAAATTCGTTATGCACCTTCTTGTCGCTCATGATTCTATCCTCCTTAAGTTTGATAGGTCTTTTCCAAGTCGGATCGTTCTAGATCCGAATAAGTTTAGGAATATCAGTTACATTTGAGTCAATAACGAAATTATAACGTTACGAAACGTTAAGGTGAGGCTTGGGCCAAGGCCGCGTTGACAAAGTGTCTGTAGGATCAGGGTGAGTGGTGATGTCACATTAATTGCGGCAGACATACAGTCTGAGGAACGCATCAAGTCGCCCGCGGGTGCCCGACTTCATAAACGCACAAGTTTCGATCTTTGATCTCAAGCTCAGGCCAGGCGGCCCGCCACTCGGAAAGATGCACGGACAGGAAATGGCGGTCGAGCGCGGCTTTATCTCTCCACAATTCCTTGACGTGGATCAGACCGGGATCGAACACGTCCTCGGCGTAACAGTATTCAGCACAACCATCCTCACACCGGCTGACCTCAGCCATACGCCTCATGATGGGACGAGCCGCATCTAGGTTTGCGGCCGGTAAGCGAATGGTGCCTAGAATAAGGAGCATATCGAACCGTATCGGAACCGCTCTGTCGTGGGAAGAACACGGTCGCTCAACGGCGCCGTCACGCCCGAGGACTGCATCGCGAAGTGCCGACCAACTCGCCGCTTTAGGTACGAAACGCTGACGGCACCCTCAAATCGCCTCCCCTGACGTTCCGAGATTCTTCATTCCTCATGAGCGTTCTTAACGCTCTCGATCGGTCGACACGGCGCATCGGACGTCCTTATGCTGTCGAGAATACGGATCTGAGCGCGCAGGTCGCGGCAACGCAGATAATGTCGTGCCCCTTCGACCAGAAGGCAGAGTAAGAAGAAAGCCAGAAAAAAGAGCGCGATAAGCGCACTCATATCGCTGTCAGTCATGCTGCAGCTCCTGTCTGATACAGGATATATGTTTGTCAGACAAACGGATTGGATGCAAGCACTATGTTTGTGATACAAACTTAAATTGCTGCTGAAGACTTTATCGCTGCTTAGGCAGGCGCACCTATCTTCAGAAGTCCTTTTTCTGGGCTTCGGGAATGCCCACCCCACCAAAGTGCCACTAAATACCGCAACTGAAATTGTCTCGAACCAACTTAATCAGCCGGCTTTAGATGAGCTCGTTTTTTCAGCCAGTTCCTCGGCGATGGTGAACATGGCAACTCTCTGTCCTGCGTTCATGGCCCGCCACATGCAAAGAAGCGATCTTTCATCAGTGTCTCCAGCGAGATCACGGGTGCTATCGACTACGGAGAGCGAGAGGCCAGTAAGATAGTCGAGAGAAACACCGTAGAATTCGGCGAGCTTGAAGGCTGCTTCGACGCTGATCCCTGTTTTGCCACCCTCGGCATTGGCGACGTGTGATCGTGAGACGTCCGCTGCCGCAGCTACATCCGCCTGGGTTAATCTGGTTCCCAGTTCAGCGGATTTGCGCAGGCGAACTGCCTGCAATCGCTGCGCCATGATTTTTCTATCGAACATGACCACATTTTAGCGCAACCAACTTCGAATTGAGTGTGCCTCACAAACAAAACGCTTGTGGATGATTATGTTCGTGTGACACACTTTTAAATTGGCAATTCGAGATCTGCCTTCACTTCTTCCATGACGGTATAAGTGTGCGTCTGGCGCACCCCCGGCAACCGCGTGAGGGTTTTCCCTAAAAATGCGCGATAAGCGTTCATATCTCGTACACGCGCCTTGATCAGATAGTCGAAGCCTCCGGCAACCATGTAGCACTCGCTTACCTGCGGGATCGCCTGCACAGCTTTGGCAAATTGCTCAAAAATATCCGCGCTGGTTCGGTCAAGCGTCACCTGCACAAAGACAAGCAGACCCAGATTGAGAGTCTCAGGATCGAGACGCGCCATATAGCTTTTGATGACGTCCGATTGCTCCAGCTTGCGGACGCGTTCCAGAGTGGCCGCAGGGCTCAGATTGACCTGCCGGGACAACTCGACATTCGTCACACGGCCGTCTTTCTGCAAAACCCTGAGAATCCTGCGGTCGATCTCGTCGAGCACCATAACCCACTCCGAATATAGTTCACCAAAACGCTGATAGGCGAAATTATATAAGGCTGAGGCGATATTATTCCATAGCTCATTTGGTTATATGATCCTTAAGGGATCATAAATAACCCATAACGATACAGGCTTGCATGAACGCTCCTTTCTCTGCCTTTCGCTCGCTCGTCCCCGAACGCTCCGCCCTGCGCCAGGCGATTACGGACAATACTCGTGCAGCAGAGACAGAGCGCGTCGCCCTGCTTTCAGAACAGGCCGTTCTTACCCCCGATCAGGGTCGGCAGGCCCATGAAACAGCCCGGCAACTGGTCGAGGCGCTGCGCCGCAAAGGCACGCCCGGGCTCGTGCAGGGGCTGATTCAGGAATACGACCTTTCCTCACAGGAAGGGGTCGCCCTCATGTGCCTCGCCGAGGCACTGCTCCGCATCCCCGACACCGCCACACGCGATGCCCTGATCCGGGACAAGATCGCGAGCGGCAACTGGCATGGCCATATCAGCAAGGGAACATCGCTTTTCGTCAACGCGGCCACATGGGGTCTCATCGTCTCCGGCGGTTTCCTCTCCACCACCGAGACAAAGCGTCTGCCAAAGGTGCTCGACACCCTGATGAAGCGTTGTGGCGAGCCCGTCATCCGGCGCGGCGTCGATATGGCAATGCGCCTGATGGGCGAGCAATTCGTCACGGGCCAGACCATCGACGAAGCGCTCAAGAACGGTCGCAAGCTCGAGGAAAAAGGCTTCCGCTACTCCTACGACATGCTTGGCGAAGCCGCGATGACGGCTGATGACGCCTCGCGCTATTATCGGGATTACGAAAAGGCCATTCACGCCATTGGCAAGGCTGCCAACAAACAGGGCGTCTATCGAGGGCCCGGAATTTCCATCAAGCTCTCCGCCCTGCATCCGCGCTATACGCGGCTGCAACGCGAACACGTCATGACCGAATTACTGCCACGCGTCACCGAGCTCGCGCGTCTGGCCTGCGCCTATGATATCGGCTTCAACATAGACGCCGAAGAAGCCGACCGTCTCGAACTTTCCCTCGATCTGCTGGAGGCTCTTTGCTTCGACGAGGCGCTGAAAGACTGGAAAGGCATAGGGTTCGTCGTTCAGGCCTATCAGAAGCGCGCGCCGTTCGTACTGGACTGGATCATCGATCTCGCCCACCGCAGTCAGCACCGAATCATGGTCCGACTGGTCAAAGGCGCCTATTGGGACAGCGAGATCAAACGCGCGCAGACAGACGGTCAAAGCGATTTTCCGGTCTATACGCGCAAGCTCCACACAGACATCGCCTATATCGCCTGCGCGAAGAAGCTGCTCGACGCACCCGATGCGATCTTTCCGCAATTCGCCACCCATAACGCCCAGACTCTGGCCAGCATCTACGCCTATGCCGGTCCCGAATTCTCTACTGAGCGTTACGAGTTCCAATGCCTGCATGGCATGGGCGAAGGGCTCTATAACGAAGTCGTCGGTCCGAAAAAGCTCGACCGTCCGGTACGCATCTACGCCCCTGTTGGTACCCATGAAACGCTTCTGGCCTATCTCGTGCGACGTCTGCTCGAAAACGGTGCCAACTCTTCCTTCATCAACCGCATTCAGGACGAGTCGATCTCGGTCGATGAGCTGATTACCGATCCGGTCACCCTCGCCCAGAACGAGGCTCCCAGCTACGCCATTCCCCTCCCCCCCGAACTCTACGCACCCGAACGGCGCAATTCGGTGGGTCTGGATCTCAGCGACGAGAACACCCTGCGTCATCTCGCAGACACGTTCCTCACCTCCTTTCCTGCTCCAGAAGACGCGGAGGGCGAGTGCGTCACCAATCCGGCCGATACGAGCGATATCGTCGGCCATATCCGCTTTCTCTCACCTCAGGAGATTGATACCGCCATTGCCCGCGCTGAAGACGCGTTCCCGGAATGGTCGCACACGACGCCCGATCAGCGCGCGCTCCTGCTCGAAAAAACAGCCGACGCGCTTGAAGCCGAAACGGCACAGCTTATGGCGCTGATCATTCGCGAGGCTGGCAAGACGCTGGCCAATGCCGTGGCTGAAATCCGCGAGGCGGTGGATTTCCTGCGCTATTATGCCGTACGCATCCGCGAGCAGGGCACGGCCGCCCGTGCGCTCGGGCCGGCCACCTGCATCAGCCCCTGGAATTTTCCTCTCGCCATTTTCCTCGGTCAGGTCTCTGCGGCACTCGCAGCCGGCAACACAGTGCTGGCCAAACCGGCTGAGGAAACCCCACTGATCGCGCGCGAAGCCGTGCGTCTGCTGCACATAGCGGGCATCCCGCAGCATGTCGTCCAGCTTGTCCCCGGCGATGGCAAAGCAGGAGCGCAGCTCGTTGGCGATGCGCGCATCACCGCCGTGCTGTTCACCGGCTCGACGGATGTGGCGCGCCTTATCCAGAAGCAACTCGCCGGTCGCCTCAACAGCGACGGCACCCCGGTGCCGTTTATCGCCGAAACCGGCGGTCAAAATGCCCTGATCGTCGACAGCTCCGCCCTGACAGAGCAGGTCGTCACCGATGTTCTGGCCTCGGCTTTCGACAGCGCCGGTCAGCGATGCAGCGCCCTACGTCTTCTCTGCGTGCAGGAAGACAGTGCCGACCGCGTTATAACCATGCTCAAGGGCGCAATGAAGGAACTGCGCACCGGCACGCCAGAGCGCCCGGATACCGATGTAGGCCCGGTCATCACTGCGGAAGCGAGGGAGATGATGCTGGCGCATGTCGATACACTGGCCGGTCAGGGGCATCGCGTGTTCCAGACCATGCTGGCTCCCGAGGCGGCAAACGGCACCTTTTTTCCGCCGACCCTGATCGAGATAAGCTCGGTTTCCGACCTCAGGAAAGAAGTCTTCGGCCCCGTCCTGCATGTTCTACGATACAAGCGTGACGCCGTTACCGACGTCATGAAGGCCATCAACGCCACAGGTTATGCCCTGACTTTCGGTATCCATTCCCGCATCGACGAAACGATCGAGACCCTCAAAGCCCAGAGCCATGCGGGGAATGTCTATATCAACCGAAATCTCGTAGGCGCCGTTGTCGGTGTGCAGCCCTTCGGCGGTCATGGTCTGTCGGGTACAGGCCCCAAGGCAGGCGGCCCCCTCTATCTCCGGCGCCTGCTCAGCCGCAAGGCGCCGCTGGAGGCCGCACTCTCCCATCGGACAGCACCCCTCTCAACGCTCTTCGCCGACTGGGTCGCAACTGCTCTGCCCGAGGTAACGGCCATTACCTGCGACAACACGCCCCTCGGCACGTCGCTTTCGCTTACCGGCCCCGTGGGCGAAACCAATCTCTACACACTGTCACCACGAGGCACGGTCCTCTGCGCTGGCCCGACGAGAGAGGATCTCTGTAACCAGATCCTTACAGCAATCGCTACCGGCAATCGCTGCGCCATACCACGCGCGCTTCTCGCCACTCTGCCGGAACGTCCCCCCGGCCTCGGCGATCGTCTTGTAGAAGCCGAAAGCGTAGACATCATCGATGTCGCCCTGACAAATGGAGACCAGAGTTTCCGCACGTCACTCGGCGCAGAACTGGCGGCACGCGAAGGACAGATCGTCGCCCTCCACGTTCCGGATGAAGCCGGACTTTACCCGCTCGAATTTCTCGTTCTGGAATATGCGTGTAGCACGAACACGACCGCTGCAGGTGGCAACGCTGCGCTCATGGCCAAGGTCTGAAGAAAGCCGCCGATCTGAGACTCACTCTCTCCGGTCGGGCTTTTACGCCAGTTCCGCTATAAATGACGCCACTCGCTCGGGGTAAACGACCTCGGCATCATGCGGCAAAGCCTCCGAGCGATAATCCCATCCCTTCTGCGCCCGGGCATAGGCACGGCTCGGTTCGATCGAAGCCAGAGCCGGGTTTTCATAAGCGATATAGGTCACCGGCAACCCTGTCCCGGCTGGCCTGCTCAAACGCACAGGCGTCTCATAGGTGCCAACAGGATGCGGTCGCAAATGCGCGACGAACCACGCCTTGCGTACCGGATCGGGAAAGGTGATAGCCGCACTGGGCGGAACCGGAAACGCAACATCCGCCCCATTAACCCGCACACGCTCCCGTCGGGTCTGCGCCATGGCCGGTGGCAGAATATCGAAACCCGTCTTTCCATCCAGAGCAATAAGCGCATCGAGATAAAGCAGACGGCGTATGCGTGAGCCGAACCGATCGGCCACACAGGTCGCGACTAGCCCCCCATAGGAATGCCCGACAAGAAGCACGTTCTGAAGATCGCGCATCTTGATGGTCGCGATAATGTCTTCGATATGGGTCTCGAGCGTGATCTCGCGCGACAGCAGATGGGCCCGATCGCCCGTACCCGTTAAGGTTGGCGTAATGACCTCGAATCCCTGCGCGGTCAGAAGCGGCGCGACGTAATGCCAGACCCAACCGCCACCATTCAGACCGTGAACCAGCACGATAGATGATCGCATCGGCGCCCTCTGCACAATAGAAGCACCCCCGAGCGCGGTCGCCACAGGTAGTGCAGTCAGAACTTCACGACGCAGCAAGACAAAAACTCCCCGCGGACCTGAAGCGCCTATTATCTCATTACATAATGCTCACAAACAAGGGGCGCGTTCTCTCGTGGCACTGTTGTGATGTGCGGTGTTTGTGTTGAGAGCGCGCATTGTCTGCCTGATTGACGCGTTCTGTAAGGTGGCATCGTTACGGCGCGTATAGGGTTGGCCGTTGTTCTTCGAGACTAAGCCCTGGAGGGTCAACAATGGTGGCTGATAATCGTGAGATGACGTTCTAATTTTCAGCCATGCGCCCTCTGAGCTATTTTGGAGGCTGGATGCTTTAGAGCGCGGTGTTTATCCGGAGGGGTGCGCTGGCTGTTTGACTGATGCGATCTGGTTGATCAAGTCTGGCTTGGATATCCAGTGACGCGTGTAGATTGCGCTGACCCCCAGTCCTGCCTGTATTGAGTGCTGAGGGGGATCCCGGAACGCAAAAGGACGTCTCTAGCGCTGACGCTGAGACGTTGAATGGGAATTTTTTGGATATGGTTGCGGGGGCAGGATTTGAACCTGCGGCCTTCAGGTTATGAGCCTGACGAGCTACCGGGCTGCTCCACCCCGCGTTGGGTGGGGTGTTGTGTGTGGGGTGGATCAGGGGACCTGGCGGCGACCGACTTTTCCGCATCTTAAGATGCAGTATCATAGGCGCTGGGGCGTTTCACGTCCGAGTTCGGGATGGGATCGGGTGGAAGTCTCCCGCCATAGCCACCAGGTCTTCTGATCCACCCGACCTCTGGTGTGTCGGTGTGGGAGGTTGGTGTGTTTGTATGATGAGTATGTTTTGCGTGGATGATTGCTATGCATGTGTATGCTCTGTCTTGCAGAGCGTTGTGTGAGCGATATGGGCGATTAGGACCGGTTAGCTTCACGTGTTACCACGCTTCCACACCCGGCCTATTGACGTGATGGTCTTTCACGGCCCTGTGAGACCTAGTTTTGAGGTGGGTTTCCCGCTTAGATGCTTTCAGCGGTTATCCCGTCCATACTTAGCTACCCGGCTGTGCCGCTGGCGCGACAACCGGTACACCAGAGGTATGTTCATCCCGGTCCTCTCGTACTAGGGACAAATCCTCTCAAGTCTCATACACCCACGGCAGATAGGGACCGAACTGTCTCACGACGTTCTAAACCCAGCTCACGTACCACTTTAATCGGCGAACAGCCGAACCCTTGGGACCTGCTCCAGCCCCAGGATGTGATGAGCCGACATCGAGGTGCCAAACCTCCCCGTCGATGTGGACTCTTGGGGGAGATCAGCCTGTTATCCCTAGAGTACCTTTTATCCGTTGAGCGATGGCCCGTCCACGTGGGACCACCGGATCACTATGGCCGACTTTCGTCTCTGTTCGAGCTGTCACTCTCACAGTCAGGCGGGCTTATGCCATTGCACTCGACAGTCGGTTTCCGACCGACCTGAGCCCACCATCGCGCGCCTCCGTTACACTTTGGGAGGCGACCGCCCCAGTCAAACTGCCCACCATGCAGGGTCCCGGACCAGGCTAGACTGGTCTCGGTTAGACATCAGAAAAATTCAGGGTGGTATTTCAAGGACGGCTCCACCGAAGCTGGCGCCTCGGTTTCATAGCCTCCCACCTATCCTACACAGGATGTCTCTGATGCCACTGCAAAGCTGCAGTAAAGGTTCATAGGGTCTTTCCGTCTGACCGCGGGTACCCCGCATCTTCACGGGGAATTCAATTTCGCTGAGTCGATGCTGGAGACAGTGGGGAAGTCGTTACGCCATTCGTGCAGGTCGGAACTTACCCGACAAGGAATTTCGCTACCTTAGGACCGTTATAGTTACGGCCGCCGTTTACCGGGGCTTCAATTCAATGCTTGCACATCTCCTCTTAACCTTCCGGCACCGGGCAGGCGTCAGGCCGTATACGTCGTCTCTCGACTTCGCACAGCCCTGTGTTTTTACTAAACAGTCGCTACCCCCTGGTCTGTGCCACCCGCATCTGGTTGCCCAGAAACGGGTCTTGCTTATCCCGAAGTTACACAAGTAATTTGCCTAGTTCCTTCAGCATCGTTCTCTCAAGCGCCTTGGTATTCTCTACCAGTCCACCTGTGTCGGTTTCGGGTACGGTCTATACGCCAGAGCTATTTCCTGGAATGCTCCAAAAGCCTGGTCAATCCAATAAGACCAGACAACATATCGCATTCGTCACTTCTGGCAGGCCCAGTAATATTCAACTGGTTCCCATCGACTACGGCTTTCGCCCTCGCCTTAGGGGCCGGCTCACCCTGCGTGGATTAACCTTGCGCAGGAACCCTTGGACTTTCGGCGACAGTGTTTCTCGCACTGTTTGTCGCTACTCATGTCAGCATTCGCACTTCCGATATCTCCAGAGAGGGTCACCCCGTCTCCTTCGCAGACCTACGGAACGCTCCGCTACCGCGCATATCAAAGATATGCACCCACAGCTTCGGCACGTGGCTTGAGCCCCGTTACATTTTCGGCGCAGGGTTTCTATTAGACCAGTGAGCTATTACGCTTTCTTTAAAGGATGGCTGCTTCTAAGCCAACCTCCTGGTTGTTTTGGAATCCCCACATCCTTTCCCACTTAGCCACGATTTGGGGGCCTTAGCTGGTGGTCTGGGCTGTTTCCCTCTCGACAATGGACCTTAGCACCCACTGTCTGTCTGCCACGCTCATACTCCTCGGTATTCGGAGTTTGGTTAGGTTTGGTAAGACTTTGGGTCCCCCTAGCCCATCCAGTGCTCTACCCCCGAGGGCAATACGTGACGATCTACCTCAATAGATTTCGCGGAGAACCAGCTATCTCCGAGTTTGATTGGCCTTTCACCCCTAGCCACAGCTCATCCCCGACTTTTTCAACAGGCGTGGGTTCGGCCCTCCAGTGCGTGTTACCGCACCTTCAGCCTGGCCATGCTAGATCACTCGGTTTCGGGTCTTCTGCCAGCAACTCATTCGCCCTATTCAGACTCGCTTTCGCTACGCCTACACCTACCGGCTTAAGCTCGCTGCAAACAGAAACTCGCTGACCCATTATACAAAAGGTACGCCGTCACCCCATAAGAGGCTCCGACTGCTTGTAGGCATCCGGTTTCAGGTCTCTTTCACTCCCCTCATCGGGGTGCTTTTCACCTTTCCCTCACGGTACTTGTTCACTATCGGTCATCAGGGAGTATTTAGGCTTGGAGGGTGGTCCCCCCATGTTCAGACAGGGTTTCACGTGCCCCGCCCTACTCGAGAACCATCATGAACACTACGCATACGGGGCTATCACCCATTATCGCCGGACTTTCCAGACCGTTCTGCTTCTTTCACAATGATTACTGGCCTGTTCCGCGTTCGCTCGCCACTACTAGCGGAATCTCTGTTGATGTCTTTTCCTCCAGGTACTGAGATGTTTCAGTTCCCCGGGTTCGCCTCATACCCCTATGTATTCAGGGCATGATACCTATCGCTAGGTGGGTTTCCCCATTCAGATATC